>NZ_CALNWV010000009.1:0-78218 GCF_940793045.1 Neisseria sp. Marseille-Q2251 | reverse complement strand
TTGGCTGCGTATATGCAGGTAGTGGAGTACGGCTTGGTATTTAAAGTGTAATGTATATTTGCTCATAAAAAAACTGCACCTTGGTGGTTGGAGGGTATGTGTCCAACTTTTGGGGTGCAGTTCAAACCCAAAATTCGGTTTTCAGACGACCTTTCTCTCTGTCAGGATATTGTGTAAAGAATCTGTCAAAAAATAAGCGGTAATATCGTAATGAATGACGATTGTTTGAGTTAAATCTAGCCCGCACGTTATCGGATTGTGTTAACCTTACGCTAGGCTTGATAATAGTTAACATTCTAGGACTTTAGTTCCCTTGTTTATTAATTATTTCAAGCCAGGGTTCCCGCACCATCATCGCTTCATTTTTTTCTTCCATAAATGCTTCGGGATGCAGTTTGTCCCCCCGCAACAATAAGAACCCGAATATTCTCACTCTTGTATTTTAAGGATTAAACAATGAAATCGCTCAAAACGTTCCTCATTTGGGGCATTGTGGTTTTGGTCGGCGTAGCGTCCTTTACCACTCTGGCTCTCAGTCGGGGCGAGCAGGTCAGTGCGGTATGGATGGTCACCGCCGCCGTATCGGTGTACTGCATCGCTTACCGTTTTTACAGTCTCTACATCGCCAAATATGTGATGCAGCTTGATCCGAACCGCCTTACGCCCGCCGAGCGGCACAATGACGGTTTGGACTATGTGCCGACACACAAAGGCGTATTGTTCGGACACCACTTTGCCGCGATTGCGGGTGCAGGTCCGTTGGTCGGTCCCGTACTGGCTGCGCAAATGGGTTATCTGCCGGGTACGCTGTGGATTATCTTCGGCGTAGTGTTTGCCGGCGCGGTACAAGACATGATGGTCTTGTTCGTCTCCATGCGCCGCGACGGTAAGTCTTTGGGCGATATCGTAAAACAAGAACTCGGCACTGTACCCGGCGTGATCGCGTCCATCGGTATTTTGATGATTATGGTCATCATCATGGCGGTGTTGGCGCTGATTGTGGTGAAAGCACTGGTTCACAGCCCTTGGGGTACGTTTACGATTGCCGCCACCATGCCGATTGCGCTGTTTATGGGCATTTACACCCGCTATATCCGTCCGGGCAAAATCGGCGAGATTTCCATCGTCGGCTTTATCCTGCTGATGCTGGCGGTGATTTACGGCGACAATGTGGCACACAGCTCCATCGGTCATTGGTTTGACCTTGACGGCATCCAGCTCACTTGGGCGATTATGATTTACGGTTTCGTGGCATCAGTATTGCCGGTATGGCTGCTGCTGACTCCGCGCGACTATCTCTCTACCTTCCTGAAAATCGGTACGATTGTCGCACTCGCCATCGGCATCCTCATCGTCAGCCCTGCGCTGCAAATGCCTGCCGTGACCCACTTCATCGACGGTTCCGGCCCGGTATTCTCAGGCGCATTGTTCCCATTCCTCTTCATTACCATCGCTTGTGGTGCGGTTTCAGGCTTCCACGCGCTGATTTCTTCCGGTACTACGCCGAAAATGCTGGAAAACGAAACCCACGTCCGCATGATCGGTTACGGCGGTATGTTGATGGAAAGTTTCGTGGCCATTATGGCGCTTGCCGCTGCTGCATCGCTTGATCCCGGCGTGTACTTCGCCATGAACAGCCCCGCCGCCCTGATCGGTACAGATGCCAATACCGCCGCCGAAGTGATTACCACCAAGCTGCAATTCCCTGTCGATGCCGCAACCCTGTTGCACACCGCTAAGGAAGTGGGCGAAAACACCATCCTTTCCCGTGCGGGCGGTGCGCCAACCCTCGCAGTCGGTATGGCACACATCATGAGCCGCCTGATTCCGGGCGAAGCCATGATGGCATTCTGGTATCACTTTGCCCTGTTGTTTGAAGCCTTGTTCATCCTGACCGCCGTCGATGCCGGTACTCGCGTCGCACGTTTCATGATTCAAGACTTGGGCAGTATTTTCTACAAACCTTTCGGCAACACCGACTCCATCCCTGCCAACCTGATTGCGACCTTCTTCGCCGTGGCATTGTGGGGCTACTTCCTCTACACCGGCGTAACCGACCCGCTGGGCGGCATCAACTCGCTCTGGCCTTTGTTCGGCATCGCCAACCAAATGCTGGCAGGCGTAGCCTTGATTATGTGTGCCGTTGTGCTGATTAAGATGAAACGTGACCGTTATGTCTGGGTGGCACTCGTTCCTGCCGTCGGCGTACTGTTTGTAACCTGCTACGCCGGTCTGCAAAAACTGTTCCACAGCGACCCGCGCGTCAGCTTCCTTGCCCATGCCGGCAAATACAGCGAAGCATTGGCTAAAAACGAAGTCCTCGCTCCCGCTAAAGACATCGGCGAAATGTCGCAAATCATCTTCAACGACCAGATCAATGCCGGTCTGACCGCATTGTTCCTCTCCGTCGTCGTCGTCGTTGCCATCTACGGCCTGCGTACCGCTATGAAAGCACGCAAAGTCGGCTGGTCAACCGCCAAAGAAATTCCGGCGGTGTACCGCGACGGCAAACAACCGGAGGCACAAAGTGAAGCGTAAACTCGCCGCTTGGTGGAAAACCGCCAAACTTACCGCCAACCTCATGGCAGGCGTACCCGATTATGAAAACTACGTTGCACAACAACGCAAACATAATCCCAACGCCCCTGTCATGACCGAGCTGCAATTTCAAGACTACTGTCGCAAACGCCGCTGCGGTGCGAACGGCGGAAGATGTTGCTAATCGCTTGAACGGTTGAAAAAAAGGTCGTCTGAAAGTTTTCAGACGACCTTTTTATATTACAATATTGGCATTTTTAAAATCGGCATAGGCAAATATAGTGGATTAAATTTAAATCAGGACAAGGCGACGAAGCCGCAGACAGTACAGATAGTACGGCAAGGCGAGGCAACGCCGTACTGGTTTAAAGTTAATCCACTATACCGTCAGTTGATCCAATTTCCGCCAAGGCGTAACCCGGCAGCGTCGCAGTTTGAGTCCAACAGGAAAACGGCCCTATCTGCCGCCAGCCGATTTGAATCGACCCCATTCCAATCCATCCATTACATTTTTACCACCTGCTTAAGGACAAGACATGAAAAAAAGCATCATTGCGACATTAGTCGGCATCGCCGCATTGGGAGGAGCAACCGTTGGCGGAGGCATTTATGCCGACAACAAATTGAAACAAGAATACTACCTCCAAAACAATCCCGATGCCGACAAGCGCATGAAAATTACTTTGGATAAATTCGACATGGGACTCACTTCGGGCAAAGTTTCATGGAGAGGCGACATCACGCCCGACTTATGCCATCAGGATACAAAATTCTCAATTCGCGGCGAAGACATCATCACCCGTGGTTTGAACGGTTACACCATCCAAAGCAAAGTCTATTTGATTGGAGAAGACAATAAAGAAATATTCCAGTTGGACGGCAATACCGCGCTTTCTTGGGGCGGCGAATTAGACAGCAAACTAACCGTACCTTCAGGTTCACGAACCATCGATACTGATGAAATCAAATGGGAAGCGGCGACTTTGACTGTCAAAGGCCACAAATCCGACCATCAGTACCATCTCGATAATTTCAATTTCGAATGGCCCGGCATGACTGCCTCACATCCTGACAAACCTGATAGCCCGGGATACCAATTTAGTTTGAAAAACTTTAAATATCAGGCTGATATGGAAAAAGGCGACACCACTGCATGGCGCAACGGCACATCCCTCTTCACCCTAGACTCCGCCGCATTCAAAATGGGCAACCAAACCTTTGATTTCGCTGTCGACAAAATCAAAGCAGAAAGCAAACAGTCTGCAAAAGACAACAAATACGCTATGGAAGGACAAAGTGAAGTCGAAAACTTCCGCATCAACAACATCAAATTCGACCGCATCCATTACAACTTGAACCTCCGCGATATCAATGGCGAAGGTATCGACCGCATCAATAAATTCTTCGACCGTCAAGGTAAAGAGTGCGTCGATATGAACAGTCCCGACACACAAAAAGAACTGATGGAAGCCGTAAAAACCTTTTTAAAAACCGGCATCAAATTCGACTCAAAAGGCAATCAAATCTACTTGAACAACAGCGCGGTTAAAGCCGATGCAGACGCCTCCATTCCGCCTATCGAATATAAAAACGACGAGCAGCTTCAACAAGACCTCCTCAGTAAGCTGAAATACAACGTCAACGCGGAGGTCGATAAAAACTTCATCAGAGAAGTGCTCAAACTGGCTTCTCAATACGACCCCAATATCAAAGAAAGCGATTTGGACAATGTCGTCAAAGAAATGGCAACCGCGCTCAATGCCGAAGTCACCGAAGACAAGCTGATTATCAAACGTAGCCAATAATCCGCCGGCAAACCTGTTGGAAAATATAGTGGATTAACTTTAAATCAGGACAAGGCGACGAAGCCGCAGACAGTACAGATAGTACGGAACCGATTCACTTGGTGCTTCAGCACCTTAGAGAATCGTTCTCTTTGAGCTAAGGCGAGGCAACGCCGTACTGATTTAAAGTTAATCCACTATACCGACAGGTTTCGCATTTACCCATAGCAAAAGGTCGTCTGAAATTTTCAGACGACCTTTTTGGTTTCACGGAGATAGGCATCGCAAACCCGCCATCCCCTAACAATTCACGCAGTCATTAACGCTGATTGCAAGAAGTGTCTACTTTGTTGCCATAAGGATCAACGAAGCTGAAGAAGGCTTGGCTGCCTTTTTGATGCCATTCCGCACCTTTACCGAACAAGCCGCGGTTGGAAACATAACGCTCGCCGGAACCGGAAACCGCAGAAGACAAGACAGCACTTTTGTCATCCAGGCTCAACTCGACGCGGTTGGTGTCCAGATTGCGTACAGTCACAGACAAACCGTTTTCACACTCAAAAGATTGGGGCGAACGGCGGTCGCTAGACTGACCACGATCATCATAGTTGTGACCTCCATGGTCATGACGGTGCTCGTGGCGAGGAGCATCATTATCATCATAATCAGGGGCAGCACAAGCACCCAAGGACAAAACAGCCGCTACGGCCAATACAGCTTTAAGTTTCATATTAATACTCCTGAAAAATGTGGAACTGAATAAACAGTAATTCCATGTTATAAACATCTTTATAGTCTAGCAAGGAAGCTTACTCTAATTTACCTGCAAGCCTCAAATGTAGCCTTTTCCAAAACTCCGTATTCTTTTCGCAAACATTCAAATTTCTTTCAGCCATGGTTTCACAACGCCCCTCTGCCCGCAGGTCGTCTGAAAACAAAAAAAGACCGCCCACGAAAATCATCGCGAGCGGCAATCCATTGAGAGCATTACAAAATATGAAAACATTACCGCTGACGGGCTTTGAAGCGGGGATTGCTTTTACAGATGACGTAAACTTTACCCTTGCGTCGAACGATTTGACAGTCACGATGGCGCTTCTTCGCCGTTTTCAATGAAGACAAAACCTGCATTATTTATCCTTTCTAAAAGAAGACATCATAGATTGGAATCTTTGGTTGAACTTGCTGGCGCGGCCTTCGGTATTCACATTGCGCTGTTTGCCCGTATAGACGGGATGCGAGGCAGAAGAGGTATCCAATGAGAATAAAGGATATTCTTTGCCGTCATTCCAAACCATCGTTTTGCCGTGTGTATCCGCACAAGAACGGATCAGCCAGCCTTCATTGGCGCCGCTGTCGTAAAAAAGCACAGTACGGTAATTTTCAGGGTGGATATTCGCTTTCATCATTCCTCCGATAAATGTTATGGTATAACATTATACACCATAAACTTTAAAACACAACCCCGAAAAAAGGTCGTCTGAAAACGCAAACCATATTCAGACGACCCTCACATTGCTACAATACAGGCTTCCACCCCAATCCAAAGGCACATTATGCCGCGTTTCCACATCGAGCCCTCCCTGTCCTACACCCAGCAAAACCGTGTAGGCGTCCTCCTCCTCAATCTCGGCACGCCCAATGCTCCGACTGCAGCCGCCGTCAAACCGTATCTTCGAGAATTTTTATCGGACCAACGCGTCGTCGAACTGCCCAAACTCATTTGGCAGCCGATTTTGCATGGTTTGGTACTGACGCTGCGTCCCAAGAAAAGCGCACACGCTTACGCCAAAATCTGGTTTGAACAAGGCTCCCCGCTTGCCGTCTACACCCAACGCCAAACAGACGCCCTCGCGCAAGCCATGCCCGACACCATCGTCCGCTATGCCATGACCTATGGCAACCCGAGCGTAGAAACCGTCCTTGCCGAAATGAAAGCCCAAGGCGTAGGCAGATTGCTGATTGTCCCTTTATATCCGCAATACGCCGCCTCCAGCACCGGCGCAGCCTTAGACAAAGTATTCCAGCAACTATTGAAGCAGCGAAACCAAATGAGCCTGCGCACCGTTTCCCGTTTTTACGACGACGCAGCCTACATCGATGCTATGAAGCAACAGATCGAAGCCTATTGGAAAGAACACGGGCGTGGCGAGAAACTCATGTTGAGCTTTCACGGCATTCCGCAAAAAAATTACGATGACGGCGACCCTTATCCCGACGAATGCCGCCACACCGCAAAACTTCTTGCCCAAGCGCTCAACTTAGACGAGCAAGAATACATCGTTTCCTTCCAAAGCCAATTTGGCAAAGCAAAATGGGTAACGCCCAGCACACAAGCCCTGTTTGACCAACTGCCCAAACAAGGCATCAGCAAATTAGACGTATTCTGTCCGGGCTTTATGGCAGATTGTTTGGAAACCATGGAAGAGATTGCCATCATGGGACGCGAGCAATTTCACGCAGCCGGAGGCAAAGAATACCGCTACATCCCCTGCTTGAACGACCACCCCGCATGGATTCAGGCTTTGACCGAACTGGTCAAAAACAATCTGCAAGGTTGGCAATGATCGGATACATCATGTTTCCAATGAACGCGTTACATTTGATTTAAGTCTAAGGTCGTCTGAAAAATCTGTTTTCAGACGACCTTTATTGTATTATCAATAAACAGACCATACCGATAAAAAGGACACATCATGACCACAACAAAAAAAATATTGGCGGCTGTAATTTTTACCCTGTCCGTCCACAGCTCCTTTGCCGCCGATGCTGCCCAAATGACGCAAGGCCAAAAGATTTATGAAAGCAACTGCGCCGCCTGCCACGGTAAAAAAGGGGAAGGCAGGGGAACCATGTTTCCCCCTCTTTACCAATCGGACTATATTATGAAAAAACCGCAGGTATTGCTGCAAAGCATGACCAAAGGCATCAACGGCCCCATCAAAGTCAACGGTAAACCTTACAACGGCTTTATGCCCGCGACCGCCATCAACGATACCGATCTCGCTGCCGTTGCCACCTATATCATGAATGCGTTTAACAACGGCGGCGGTACCATTACCGAAAAAGACGCCAAACAGGCTAAAGCGAAAAAATAAGGCATTTATACAAAAAAGGTCGTCTGAAACCAATATTTCGGGTTTCAGACGACCTTTTTCCTTCTACTGAACTGTTTTTTTAAACCGCTTCCGCTTCTTCCGCGAGGAAACCGCGCAGTTTTTGCATGGCTTTGGCTTCGATTTGGCGGATGCGCTCGGCAGATACGCCGTATTCGGCTGCCAGCTCGTGCAGAGTCAATCCGCCATCGTCTTGCAGCCAGCGGCTTTCTACGATGCGACGGCTGCGGTCGTCCAGTTGCGCCAATGCGTTTTGCAGACCTTCGGTTTGCAGGGCGTAATGGGCTTGTTTGGACAGTTGGCGGCTGGGTTCGGCATCGTGGTCGGCAAGCCAGTCGATGGGGGCGAAGCTGTCTTCGTCATCGTTGTTGTCCGCCATAATGGCGATGTCGTGTCCGGTCATGCGTTGTTCCATTTCCATGACTTCGGACAATTTGACGCCCAAATCGTCGGCGATGTCTTGCGCTTCTTTCGGAGACAAGGCATTCAGGTTTTTACGCATGCTGCGCAGATTGAAGAACAGTTTGCGTTGCGGTTTGGTGGTCGCTACGCGCACCAGTCGCCAGTTGCGCAGGATAAACTCGTGGATTTCGGCCTTAATCCAGTGTACGGCGAATGAAAACAGGCGTGCGCCACGGCTGGGCTCGTAACGTTTGACCGCTTTCATCAGTCCGATGTTGCCTTCTTGAATCAGGTCGGCTTGGTTCAGGCCATAGCCGTCGTAGCCTCGTGCGATGGAGACGACGACACGCAAATGGGAAAGAATGAGTTGTTTGGCGGCGTTAAGGTCGCCTTTTTGCTGACGCTCCGCGAGTTGGCTTTCTTCTTCGGGCGTCAACATAGGAATGCTGTTAACAGTGTGAATGTATTGCTCAAGGCTGCCGTTGCCGCTGTGAATGACGGGTAATGCAAAGGCGTTGTTCATAAGAGGTGCTTTCCTTTATATGATGCAGAGACTGTTGTTTACTTGTTGTTTGCCGTGCAGTATATCACTGCCTGTTGCCCTATCGTATGCTGTCAAATGCCTTTTTCTGTAAAAGACTGTTTGATAGGTGAATTTTTATCTTTTATAAAATTCGATTGATTTTGAAAATTTGACTGGTTTACTGGGAATAAGTTCAGTATATTACAAACATTCTTGTATGTAAATAATAAATTTCAAGAAAAACGGCATTATAAAAAGACCGCTTTTTCAAACTCAATCTGCTTGTTTCCTGATTAAAAACAGCGCGATGGCAATAATCGACAATACCCCGATCAGCCACAGCGAACCGCCTGCCTTCATATAAGGGGTTTCGCCGACATAGCCTTTGACATGCCCTTCCAAGACGGCATCGGTATTGGGTTCGCTCTCGGCGATGATGCTGCCTTTGGGAGAAATAATGGCGGTTGCACCGGTATTGGTGGCACGGACCATATAGCGTCCAAGCTCCATCGCGCGGGCTTGGGATTGCTGGAGCTGTTGGTACATCGCGTTGGAATCGCCGTACCACGCCATATTGCTGACGTTGGCAAGCAGCGTAGCGTTTTTGGCAGTAGCGATGAGTTCGTCGCCGAAACCGTCTTCATAACAGATATTAAAGGCGACTTTTTGACCTTTCATGGTTAAGGGAGCTTGTGCTACCCCGCCGCGACGGAAGTCGGCAAGCGGCATATTCATCAGCTTATACAGCGGTTCGGTCAAAAAAGGCAGCGGTTTATATTCGCCAAAGGGGACCAGATGATTCTTGGCGTAATACGGGAGGTCGTCTGAAATATCATCGTAGTCGCTCAAATTGATTACGGCGTTTTCGTATCCGCTGCCGTCGGCAGTGTATTGACCGATACCGACAGCCAACGCGCTGCCGTTCGTGCGCGCCTGTTCGGCAAACTGGGTCAGGATGTTTTCCGGCAAATCCTGACGCATCACAGGCAACGCGGTTTCAGGCAGGATAACGATGTCGGCGGATGTTTTGCTGATTTGACCGTAGTATTTCTGAATCGTGGGGACAACTTGTTCTTCGTCCCATTTCAGGCTCTGCTCAATATTGCCCTGCACGAGCGCGACGGTACTGGTGCTGCCGTCGGGTTTGGTAAAGTCGGTTTGCTGGGCGATATAGCCGACGGTACACAACATGACAATCATGCACATCGGCAGCAGGCGCTGTTTCAGACGACCCGTATTGTCGATCAGCAACACCAGCCACGCGCTGACAAATGCCGTCGCAAGCGTGACCAGATGAATACCGCCCAAAGGTGCAAAGCCGGCAAGCGGGCTTTCTTTGACGATTTGCGAATAGCCGAGCGCGCCCCAGCCGAAGCCGGTAAATAAGCGTTCACGGGCAAATTCCGCCAGAGTCCACAAAATCGGCAAAACGATGCCGACCTTAACCCAACGCGGCAGATGAAATTTCTTCCACAACCAAAAACAGGCGGCAGGATACAGCGCTAGAAACGCAGGCAGCAGAAAAGTCAGCGGAATCGCGTATAAATTAGGCAAGCCGGAAACATCGTGCAGCGCGGTATGTATCCAATAAAACTGTGTCGTATAAGCAATCAGCCCAAACAGATAGGCGGTGGAAACAGCAAAACGCGGACGCAGTTCAATCAGTCGGATCAGCGCGCCAAACAGCAGGGGCATCAGCCAAAAATGGTAATACGGCGCGAAAGTCAACGGCGTGGCGGCGGCAATCAGGATCACCAACGGCCAGTACAGCACAGGATGCTGCCAATATTGTTCGAGTTTACGGAAAATGTTCATTGCAGAGAAAAGAAAATAAGAGGTCGTCTGAAAATACAGCCTCAACAAAGTTGAACCATTTTCAGACGACGTATCGGTTGTTTAGTGTTTTTGAAATAGCTTCATCAAAGGCAACGCTACGGCGCAGGCGATGGCACCGGCAATCAGCCCGACGGCAAGGTTGGCGATATGCTCCATCAAGCCGCTGCCCCAATGGTGCGCGTGTAAGAAATCATGCAAAAAGCCCAAGTTGTGCGCAATCAGACCACCGCCGACAAGGAACATGGCAAGCGTACCCACCACGCTCAAACCGCGCATGAACCAAGGCATAAAGGCAATCAAGCCCTGTCCGACCGTTTGGATGCCCGTACTTTTTTGACGCATCAGCAGCATACCGAAGTCGTCGAGTTTGACGATAACACCGACCAAACCGTACACAAAAACCGTCATACCGACGCCGATTGCCGTCATCACCAGCGAACGGGTCATCAGGTCATATTTTTCGACCACGCCCAAAGCAATAATAATGATTTCGGCAGACAGGATGAAATCCGTACGAATCGCGCCTTTAATTTTGGTTTTTTCGTCCAGCGTTTCGGCGGCAGCCTCCTCGTCTTCATGCGCTTCGTGGCGGTGTAAAAACTTATGCAGCAGCTTTTCCACGCCCTCGAAACACAAATAAATCCCGCCTATCATCAATAAAGGCGTAATCAGCTTCGGCAAAAAGGCGGACAGCAAGAGAGCCAACGGCACCAAAATCAGCTTGTTCACCAAAGAACCTTTCGCCACCGCCCAAATAATCGGCAACTCGCGTTCCGCCGACACGCCCGTAACCTGATTTGCATTGAGCGCCAAATCATCGCCGACCACGCCCGCCGTTTTCTTGGCGGCCATTTTAGTCATCAGGGCAACGTCGTCCAAGACAGCGGTAATATCGTCCAAAAGGGTGAAAAGCGAGGCAAATGCCATGATATATTTCCGAAAAAGGGTCAGATTGAAGAAGCCGGCTATTATAACCGAGAAAGTATGACACCGAAGGCTTTCAGACGACCTTTAATGGAAATTAACGGAATTTGGCGCGGCTTAATTGAAAACCTGCCGCATCGGCATAAAATATGCGTATCTGCGAGATTTTAAATCTGACAACAAGCCCTCTGCCCCACTCAAAAAGGTCGTCTGAAAACCGCCCTCCCCTTTTGAACTGCACCCCAAAAGTTGGACACATCCCCTCCAACTCACAAGGTGCAGTTTTTTTATGAGCAGAGACCTTTGCAAAAAAGCCCTTCCCCCGACAGCCGAAACCCAAACACAGGTTTTCGGCTGTTTTCACCCCAAATCACTCCTAATTTTACCCAAATACCCCCTTAATTCTCCCCGGATACCCCATAATCAGGCATCCGGGCCGCCTTTTAGGCGGCAGCAGGCACACTTAGCCTGTTAGCCACCTTCAACAGGTTTAAACACATTGCCTTCAGATGGCTTTGCGCACTCACTTTGAGCAGACCAAAATAGGCTGCCCGGGCGTAGCGGAATTTACGGTGCAGCGTACCGAAGCTTTGTTCGACCACATAACGGGTCTTCGACAAATATCGGTTGCGCTTCGTTTGCGCTTCCGTCAGCGGACGGTTGCGGTGGGCTTTGCGCATAATGCCGTCCAACAACTGATGCTCTTTTAGATGTTACCGGTTTTCCTTACTGTCATAGCCTTTGTCGGCATAGACGGTCGTACCTTCGGCAATTCCTTCCAGCAAAGACGACAGATGGTTGCACTCATGGGTATTAGCTCCAAGCCGCCTAACGCTCCTCCAGCCCGGCCAAAATCGCACAATCCGGGCAGTCGTCTCCCGCGCAGGCATCGTGCCAGCGTTGCAGCTCGGCCACCATGCCCTGCAAGCGTTCGATTTTGGCTTCCAGCTCGGCGATGTGCCGCGCGGTGAGCGTTTTCACTTCGCGGCTGGTGCGCTGCGGGTTGTGTTGCAGGCTCAAAAGCTGCCCGATCTGCGGCAGCGAAAAGCCCACTTCCCGCGCATGGCGGATAAAGCGCAGCCGGGCAAGGTCGGCCTGTCCGTAGCGGCGGTAGCCCGCTTCGCTGCGCGCGGCCGGGGCGATTAGGCCGTGCTTTTCGTAGTCGCGGATTTGTTTGGCGGAAAGGCCGCTCTCGACCGCGGCCTGGCTGATGTTCATCATGATGCTTGACCTTTACTTCGGGTGAAGCTTTATAGTGGCGGCACTTAGCGGGAAAGCAAGAGCAGACCCATCATTTCAGGCTACCTGAAAGCTTTGGCTGCAACGGGCTTTAAAACCTCAGCCTCATTCCAACAGAAAGGAAACCCTATGCAAACCATCACATTAAACATCGAAGGCATGACCTGCGGCGGCTGCGTGAAAAGCGTTACCAGCATCCTCGAAGGCGTAAACGGCGTGGACAAGGCCGAAGTGAGCCTGGAAAACAAGAACGCCGTCGTGGAATTCGACCCCGCCCAAACCAACCCCGCCGCGCTGATAGAAGCGGTGGAAGACGGCGGCTTTGATGCGGCTTTATAAATCGAATCGCAACAAATCGACTGCAACACCCCAAAGGCTACCTGAAAACCCTGCTCCGCTTTTTTCAGGTAGCCCAACCACATTCAGAAGGAAGAAACCATGCAACAAAAAGTCCGTTTCCAAATCGAAGGCATGACCTGTCAGGCCTGTGCTTCGCGCATTGAGAAAGTGTTGAACAAAAAAGACTTTGTCGAATCGGCGGGGGTGAACTTCGCCAGCGAGGAGGCGCAGGTGGTGTTTGACGACAGCCAAACCTCCGCCTCCGATATCGCCAAAATCATCGAGAAAACCGGCTATGGCGCGAAGGAAAAGACGGAAGACGCGCTGCCGCAGCCGGAAACGGAACCGCATATCGGCTGGCGGCTGTGGCTGCTGTTCGCCATCAATATCCCGTTCCTTATCGGCATGGCGGGGATGATGATTGGTCGGCACGATTGGATGATTCCGCCGGTATGGCAATTCGTGCTGGCGAGCGTGGTGCAGCTTTGGCTGGCAATCCCGTTTTACAAAAGCGCGTGGGCGAGTATTAAAGGCGGGCTGGCGAATATGGACGTACTCGTTACCATCGGCACGGTGTCGATTTATCTGTATTCCGTCTATATGCTGTTTTTCAGCCCGCACGCGGCGCACGGCATGGCGCATGTGTATTTTGAAGTAGGCGTGATGGTGATTGGTTTTGTGTCGCTGGGCAAATTTTTGGAACACCGCACCAAAAAATCCAGCCTGAACAGCTTGGGCTTGCTGCTGAAACTCACGCCGACCCAAGTCAACGTGCAACGCGATAGCGAATGGAAACAACTGCCCATCGACCAAGTGCAAATCGGCGACCTAATCCGCGCCAACCACGGCGAACGCATTGCCGCCGACGGCATTATTGAAAGCGGCAGCGGCTGGGCGGACGAGAGCCACCTCACCGGCGAATCCAATCCCGAAGAGAAAAAGGCGGGTGGCAAAGTGTTGGCGGGCGCGCTGATGACCGAAGGCAGCGTGGTGTACCGCGCTACGCAGCTCGGCAGCCAAACCCTGCTCGGCGACATGATGAACGCGCTCTCCGAAGCGCAAGGCAGCAAAGCGCCGATTGCGCGCGTGGCGGACAAGGCGGCGGCGGTATTCGTGCCTGCCGTAGTGGGCATCGCGCTTCTGACTTTTATCGCCACTTGGCTGCTTAAGGGCGATTGGACGGTCGCGCTGATGCACGCCGTTGCCGTTTTGGTGATTGCCTGTCCGTGCGCGCTCGGTCTGGCGACGCCCGCCGGGATTATGGTCGGCATGGGCAAGGCGGTGAAACACGGCATTTGGTTCAAAGACGCGGCGGCGATGGAAGAAGCCGCCCACGTCGATGCCGTCGTGTTGGACAAAACCGGCACGCTGACCGAAGGCAGACCGCAGGTTGCTGCCGTTTATTGCGTTCCCGACAGCGGCTTTGACGAAGACGCTTTGTACCGCATCGCTGCCGCCGTCGAACAAAACGCCGCCCACCCGCTCGCGCGCGCCATCGTCTCCGCCGCCCAAGCGCGCGGCCTGGACATACCCGCCGCACAAAACGCGCAAACCGTTGTCGGCGCAGGCATTACCGCCGAAGTCGAAGGAGTGGGTTTGGTGAAAGCGGGCAAAGCCGAATTTGCCGAACTGACCCTGCCCGAGTTTTCAGACGACGTTTGGCGCATCGCAAGCATCGTCGCTGTTTCCGCCAACGGCAAACCCATCGGCGCATTCGCACTCGCCGACGCATTGAAAGCCGATACCGCCGAAGCCATAGGTCGTCTGAAAAAACACGGCATCGACGTTTACATCATGAGCGGCGACAACCAAGGCACGGTCGAATATGTCGCCAAACAACTGGGCATCGCACACGCCTTCGGCAACATGAGTCCGCGCGACAAAGCCGCCGAAGTACAGAAACTCAAAGACGCCGGCAAAACCGTGGCGATGGTCGGCGACGGCATCAACGACGCGCCCGCACTCGCCGCCGCCAACGTCAGCTTCGCCATGAAAGGCGGCGCAGACGTTGCCGAACACACCGCGTCCGCCACGCTGATGCAGCATTCGGTCAACCAGCTCGCCGATGCCCTGCTGGTGTCGCAGGCGACGTTGAAAAACATCAAGCAAAACCTGTTTTTCGCCTTCTTCTACAACATATTAGGCATCCCGCTCGCCGCACTCGGCTTCTTAAACCCCGTCATCGCAGGCGCGGCCATGGCGGCAAGCTCGGTGTCGGTGTTGAGCAATGCGTTGAGGTTGAAGCGGGTAAAGATTGAGTAATATGGGAAAGGTCGTCTGAAACAAGGCTTTCTCTTTCAGTTGCCCCTATTTCAGACGACCCATCATCCTGTAAACGATATAAAGAGCCAAGTTTTCAAACTTGGCTTTGTAACATATATAGTGCCGCCCTACCCTCACCGCCGCTCAACGCAACGATTTGCCGCGTTCGGGGTTTGCTATAAAATCATTACCATCGCAATGCCCTTCCCCGCCTTGCCCCGTTATCCAAAAATCAAGGAGAAAACATGAAAACCGCTATTGTCGATTACGGCATGGGCAACCTGCATTCCGTCCTCAAATCCGTACAGGCCGCGCAAGCCTTGTCCAGCAAAGCCGCCGAAATTTACCTGACCGCCCGCCCGGAAGACATCCTTGCTGCCGACAAAATCATTTTCCCCGGTCAGGGCGCGATGCCTGACTGCATGGCGGCCCTGCGGCAAAGCGGTTTGGGCGATGCAGTGGAAGACGGATTGAAAAACAAACCGTTTTTCGGCATCTGCGTCGGCGCGCAATTATTGTTTGAACACAGCGAAGAAGGTGACACTGCCGGACTGGGCTGGTTTAAAGGCCGGGTCAAACGCTTCGCCGCCAACCAAACCGATGCACACGGAGGTCGTCTGAAAGTGCCGCACATGGGTTGGAACACAGTACGCCAAACCCGCCCGCACCTGCTGTTTAAAGACATCGGACAAGAAACGCGCTTTTACTTTGTCCATAGCTACTACTTCGCCCCCGAAGACCCCGAAACCGTCCTTGCCACCAGCGAATACCCGCACGAATTTGCCTGCATCGTCGGTAAAGACAATGTGTTCGCCACCCAGTTCCACACGGAAAAAAGCCACGACGCGGGACTGTTGCTGTTGCGTAACTTCTTGGATTGGCAGCCCTAGCAGTCTGTTTATAGCAAAAGGTCGTCTGAAATTTTTTCAGACGACCTTTCGTATCTCAAACTCAGATTCAGTTAAAAACCAACACTTCTTTTCTATTCACAAAAAAATCGTCTGAATACCAAACTTGATTTCAGACGACCTTTTGCATCGCTTGCCTGACATAACGATAATATTTTAAAAATCAAAACTCGGCAGTCATCGAAGGATAATTTTGCCGCGTTACCGTTCAAGCCTAGAGGTACACAATCTCGCCGCTACGCCCTTTGCTTTCCTGACTTGCCCACCACACAAACTGCGGCAATACATCGGTATAGTTTTTACGTTCGCTTTTCGACTCGCCCGGATGGGACTTAATGCGTTGCGGCGAGTTAATCGGGCCCGGAATCAGAACATTGGCGCGCAGGTTGTCAAAACGTTCCCACTCGTCGGCAGCAACTTTGCACAAATAATTCAATGCGGCTTTAGACGCGCCGAATCCGCCCCAATAAGCCTTGGGATCTTCGCCATGACTCTCTCCGACAAAAATCACAGAGGCATCGGAAGATGCTTTGAGCAAAGGCAGCATCGCGCGTGTCAAACCCATCGGCGCGACGGTGTTGATCCGGTATTGGTTGACCCATTCCGATACAGTCTGGAAATCCAAAGGAGAAAGCGCATAGAAATAGCTGGCGCAATGTACGATACCGTCCAAGCGTCCGCCGGTCGCCTCGGAAATGGTTGCGGCGAATTGGTCGAATTCCTTTTCTTCCGCGCTCATTAAGTCGAAGCAGATGGCAAAGGGTTCGGGATAGCCGGCATCGACAATGGCATCATAAACTTTTTCCAACTTCTTTTGATGACGCGCCACCAAAATGACGGTCGCGCTGGCCGCCGCATAAGCCTTGGCAACCTGCTCGCCCAAACCTTGGGACGCGCCGGTTACCATGATGATTTTATTGGATAAAGTTGACATGATTTCTCCATTTTTTAGATTTATAGTGGATTAACTTTAAACCAGTACGGCGTTGCCTCACCTTAGCTCAAAGAGAACGATTCTCTAAGGTGCTGAAGCACCAAGTGAATCAGTTCCGTACTATCTGTACTGTCTGCGGCTTCGTCGCCTTGTCCTGATTTAAATTTAATCCACTATATCAATAAATTATCGAAAATCTGAAAGAAGGCTGAGACAGGGCGGGTATATTAAAAAACCGATTTTGAAACCATTTTGGTTTATTGCCTGCTCACCCACTCTTTCTATTGAAATAGAAACGATGAACAGGCAATCGTTCAGCCGATATTCTTAATATAGTGGATTAACTTTAAACCAGTACGGCGTTGCCTCGCCTTAGCTCAAAGAGAACGATTCTCTAAGGTGCTGAAGCACCAAGTGAATCGGTTCCGTACTATCTGTACTGTCTGCGGCTTCGTCGCCTTGTCCTGATTTTTGTTAATCCACTATATCGTGAAACCTATCGTTTCAGACGACCCTGCCAATCGGCTCCGGTCAATCGGAAGCTTGATTTACGCTTCGCCGCTATCAGTATCCGATACGGTGTTCTCAGCTTCATTGCCTTCCGGATTTTCCGCCTCGGGATTTTCATCTTCCGCTTCTTCGGCAACACGTTCCAGCGATACCAAGGTTTCGCCTTCGTCCAGATTAATCAGGCGCACGCCTGCTGCGGCGCGGCCAGTTTCGCGGATTTGTTCGACTTTGGTGCGGATGAGGACGCCGCCGCTGGTAATCAGCATCAGGTCGTCGGTTTCACCGACCAAGGTTGCGGCGACCAAATCGCCGTTGCGCTCGCCGGTGTTGATGGCGATATTGCCTTGTCCGCCTTTGTTTTTACGGCTGTAATCGGCAATCGGGGTACGTTTGCCGTAGCCGTTGGCGGTGGCGGTCAGCACTTGCAAATCGCTTTGCGCGGCTTCGGGGGCAAAGGTAATCAGGCTGACGATTTTGCCGTCGGCAGGCAGGCGCATACCGCGCAGGCCGCCGCTGCCGCGACCGGACGGACGGACGCCGTGTTTGCCGCTTGGCAGGGCATTTTCGTTGTCAGCGGTTTCGTCTTCGAGGTCGTCTGAAATTTCGGTTTCGATGTCGGCATCTTCTGCTTCGTCGTTACCGGATTTTTCCCAGTATTCGTTGAAACGGATGGCTTTGCCCAAGTTGGAGAACAGCATGATGTCGTCCGAGCCGCTGGTTTGGGCGGCGCCGACGAGGTAGTCGCCTTCTTTGAGCGCGATGGCTTTGATGCCTTGGCTGCGGACGTTTTTGAAGGCGGAAAGCTGGACTTTTTTCACCATGCCTTGCGCGGTGGCGAAGAAGACGTATTGGTCTTCGGGGAACTCGCGCACAGCGAGGATGGCGCTGACTTTTTCGCCTTCTTCCAACTGGATGACGTTGTTAATCGGGCGGCCGCGGCTGTTGCGTCGGCCTTCGGGCAGTTTGTAAACCTTAATCCAGTGGCACTTGCCGAGGTTGGTGAAACACATCAAATAGTCATGCGTGTTCGCAACGAACAGGGTTTCGATGAAGTCTTCGTCTTTGGTGGCAGCCGCCTGTTTGCCGCGCCCGCCGCGACGCTGCGCCTGATAGTCGGTGGTCGGCTGGGTTTTGATATAGCCGCCGTGGGTCAGGGTAACGACCATTTCGCGTTGCGGAATCAGATCTTCATCGGCAATGTCGCCGCCGAACGGGTTGATTTCGCTGCGGCGCTCGTCGCCGAAATTGGTTTTGGTTTCTTCCAATTCTTCGCGGATGATTTGGGTGATGCGTTCCGGCTTCGCCAAAATGTCCAAATAGTCGATGATTTTTGTCATGATGTTTTTGTAGTCGCCGACGATTTCTTCTTGGTCAAGGCCAGTCAGGTTGCGCAGGCTCATGCGCAGGATGGCGTCGGCCTGGATTTCGCTCAGATAATAGCCTTGTTCCTGTAAGCCGAGGTTGGCGGGCAGGCCTTCGGGACGCGCCATGCGCAGGTCGAGGTCGGTACGGCTCAACATATCTTCCACCAAACCGCTGCGCCATGCGCGGGACAACAGTTTTTCTTTGGCTTCAGGCGCGTCGGCGGATTCTTTAATCAATCGAATCATCTCGTCGATATTGGACAGGGCGACGGCTTTACCTTCGGCAATGTGGCCTTCATGACGCGCTTTTTTCAGGCGAAACAAAGTGCGGCGGGTAACGACTTCGCGACGGTGGCGCAGGAATTCCGCCAAAATCTGTTTCAGGTTCAACAGGCGCGGCTGACCGTCCACCAAAGCAACCATGTTGATGCCGAAACTGTCTTGAAGCTGGGTGAGTTTGTAGAGTTGGTTTAAAACGACTTCGGCGTTTTCATTGCGTTTCAATTCGATAACGACGCGCATGCCGGATTTGTCGGATTCGTCGCGCAGGTCGGATACGCCTTCCAATGTTTTTTCGCGCACCAACTCGCCGATTTTTTCCACCAGTTTGGCTTTGTTCACCTGATACGGAATTTCGTCGATGATGATGGCTTCGCGTTCGCCGTTTTTACCTATGGGTTCGATATGGGTTTTACCGCGCATAACGACGCGGCCGCGGCCGGTTTTATAGCCTTCGCGCACGCCGCTCAAGCCGTAGATGGTTGCACCGGTCGGGAAATCGGGCGCTTGAAGGATGTTGATCAATTCGTCGATTTCAGTTTCGGGTTCGTCCAAAAGGCGCAGACAGGCGTTGATGGTGTCAGTGAGATTGTGCGGCGGAATGTTGGTCGCCATACCGACGGCGATACCGGACGAACCGTTAACCAACAGAGCGGGGAAGCGGGTCGGCAACACCAGCGGCTCGTGTTCGCTGCCGTCGTAGTTCGGTCCGAAATTGACGGTTTCTTCTTCGATGTCCGCCAGCATTTCGTGGGCGATTTTCGCCATGCGGATTTCGGTATAACGCATTGCCGCGGCGCCGTCGCCGTCAACCGAACCGAAGTTGCCCTGACCGTCGATTAAGACGTAGCGCATCGAAAAATCCTGTGCCATGCGCACGATGGTGTCGTAAACCGCGGAATCGCCGTGCGGATGGTATTTACCGATGACGTCGCCGACAATACGCGCCGATTTTTTGTAGGCGGCATTCCAGTTGTTTTTCAGCTCGTGCATGGCGTAAAGCACGCGGCGGTGCACCGGCTTCAAACCGTCGCGCACATCGGGCAGCGCGCGGCCGACAATCACGCTCATGGCGTAATCGAGATAGCTTTTGCGCATTTCGTCTTCAAGGCTGACGGGCAGGGTTTCGAGTGCGAATTTATGGTCGTTGCGGATAGTTGCGTCGGTCATGGTTTTCTTTATTTCGTATGGCAAAAATAGATGGGAATTTTAGCATAAAACCGTGCTTTTCGGGCTTTTTGCATCCCTTTCGAATCATATGGCGAATAAACTGATTTTTTGCCATAGCTGCCGTACTCCCGTACCGTCCGCGGCTTGTTGCTTTAATGGTTACCTGCTATTCCTACCTGCCCACATAAAAAGGTCGTCTGAAAACTTAAACTATGATTTTCAGACGACCTTTTACTATTTTAAGTAATCATTTACGGAGCGGTTTGTTCCAACTCAAGCGCGGCGGCAAGCAGCGACAGTCGCGCCATCACGCCGTAAACGTAGAGGCGGTTGTGTTCGTTGTCCACATCACAGTCTTTCTCGGAGCGCAGCATGCCGAGCGAGTCCCATTGTTCGAATACGCGTTTGCAGGCTTCGGGGGCTTCTTGAGAGTTGTCGCCGCTGCCGGTGGGGATACTGTTCGACAACGGAACGAACACCATACCGCCGGCGTTGAGGTTTTCGTCCGCACCACGCCCTTCGTGTACGCGGAAAAAGCCGCCGATAACGAAACGGTCCATCATATAAACAACGGGTTCGCACACGGCGCCATTCATGGTTTCATAGGTATAAATGCCTTCTTGGACAATCACTTCGCTGACTTCCAAGCCTTCTTTCACCTTCGCCATTTTGTTGCGGTTTTTGCGGTTCAATCCGCGCACTTCGTCGGCGGATTTGACGCTCATCACGCCCATGCCATAAGTACCTGCGTCGGCTTTGACAATCACGAAAGGCCGGTCGGTAATGCCCAATTCGTCGTATTTGGCTTGAATTTTTGCCAGCACGCGTTCTACCGCTTCCGCCAACGCATCTTCACCTTCGCGCTCTTGGAAGTCCAAACCGCCGATTTTTTCAAAATACGGGTTAATCTGCCATTCGTCGATGTCAATCAGCTTGGCAAATTCGGCGGCGACTTGGTTGTATGCGCTGAAATGCTCTGTTTTGCGGCGCGTCGTCCAACCGCCGTGCAGCGGAGGCAATACGGTTTGGTTGATGCCTTTGAGAATGTCGGGAACGCCCGCGGACAAGTCGTTGTTCAACAAGACGACGCAAGGCGAGAAACCGTCTGCAAGATGGACGCGCTCGCGGGTACGCAATAAGGGCTCCAGCAGGATTTTATCGCCCAACGCGGTTTCAAATTCGGTCGGTTCGGTAACTTCCGGATTCAGGCTGCCCAAACGGACTTCATACCCTGCCGAGCGCAAAATCTCGCTGAGTGCGTAAACGTTTTGCAGGTAGAATGTGTTGCGGGTATGGTTTTCGGGAATAATCAATACGGATTTTGCCGTTTCGCAAGCGCGTTGTACCGCATCTTGAGCCGCCACTGCCGCCAGCGGGATGAAATTCGGATTCAGGTTGTTGAAACCGCCAGGAAACAAGTTCATATCAATAGATGAAATTTTGTAACCGGCATTGCGGATGTCGACCGAACCGTAAAATGGCGGGCGGTGCGCGTTCCATTGCGAACGGAACCATGCTTCGATTTTGGCGTGGTTGCACAAGATTTTCGCTTCAAACGCCTGAAGTTGCGACAGATGTTCGGCAGCCATAACCGGTAATTTCATTCTCTATACCTCTGTTGTCGGATGTAGGATACGGATGGAAATGATAGTGCTTTTTTAGGCGGTACGACAAGCATTGTTTCAAATAAAATACCTCTTTTTGTCAACAATTCTACAATTTGTCTAATTTTTGAAAGTTATTTTTAGATTTTTATGTGAAAATGTAGAAATTAGACAAGTTTCTATTGCACTACCCCTATAAAAAGCCTAAAATCCGCCCATTAAAACAAACCATCTACTCCTATTATTAATAAGCAAAGATAACCCATCATGAGCGCACAAACCCTCTACGACAAACTCTGGAACAGCCACGTCGTCCGCGAAGAAGAAGACGGCACTGTCCTGCTCTATATCGACCGCCATTTAGTGCACGAAGTCACCAGCCCGCAAGCATTTGAAGGCCTGAAAATGGCGGGACGCAAGCTGTGGCGTATCGATAGCGTCGTCTCCACCGCCGACCACAACACCCCGACCGGCGATTGGGACAAAGGCATCCAAGATCCGATTTCCAAGCTGCAAGTCGATACTTTAGACAAAAATATCAAAGAGTTCGGCGCACTCGCCTACTTCCCGTTCATGGATAAAGGTCAGGGCATCGTTCATGTTATGGGTCCGGAGCAAGGCGCAACCCTGCCCGGCATGACCGTCGTCTGCGGCGACTCGCACACCTCTACCCACGGCGCATTCGGCGCGCTGGCACACGGTATCGGCACTTCCGAAGTCGAACACACTATGGCGACCCAGTGTATTACCGCGAAAAAATCCAAATCCATGCTGATTGCCGTTGAAGGTCGTCTGAAACCGGGCGTTACCGCCAAAGACGTCGCCCTCTACATCATCGGACAAATCGGTACGGCAGGCGGTACGGGCTATGCCATTGAGTTCGGCGGCGAAGCCATCCGCAGCCTTTCGATGGAAGGCCGCATGACCCTGTGCAACATGGCGATTGAAGCAGGAGCGCGCTCCGGCATGGTTGCCGTCGATCAAACCACCATCGACTATGTCAAAGACAAACCCTTCGCACCCAAAGGCGAAGCATGGGACAAAGCCGTCGAATACTGGCGCACGCTGGTTTCCGACGAAGGCGCGGTATTCGACAAAGAATACCGTTTCAAAGCCGAAGACATCGAACCACAAGTAACATGGGGCACATCGCCTGAAATGGTTTTGGACATCAGCGGCAAAGTACCGAATCCTGCCGAAGAAACTGATCCCGTCAAACGCAGCGGCATGGAGCGCGCCCTCGAATACATGGGTTTGGAAGCCGGCACGCCGCTGAACGAAATCCCCGTCGACATCGTATTCATCGGCTCCTGCACCAACAGCCGCATCGAAGATTTGCGCGAAGCCGCCGCCGTCGCTAAAGGCCGTAAAAAAGCCGACAACGTACAGCGCGTGTTAATCGTTCCCGGCTCCGGCTTGGTTAAACGGCAGGCGGAACAAGAAGGCTTGGACAAAATCTTCATCGACGCCGGTTTCGAATGGCGCGAACCAGGCTGCTCGATGTGCCTCGCCATGAACGCCGACCGCCTCACTCCGGGCCAACGCTGCGCCTCCACCTCCAACCGCAACTTCGAAGGCCGGCAAGGCAACGGCGGGCGCACGCACTTGGTCAGCCCCGCTATGGCTGCCGCCGCCGCGGTAAACGGTAAATTTACCGACATCCGTACTATGGCATAATCTTTCAGACGACCTCATCAATAAAGGTCGTCTGAAAACACGTTGCTCAAGCAAATCTCCCTATCGTTGCGCAAAACGTCTGAAACCTTTTCAATCATTTATCACTTGAAAGGAATCCATTATGAAAAAACTTTTTGCATTGGCTGCCGCAGCTTTCATCTTGTCTGCCTGTTCCAGCACATGGTCCGGAGCAAAAGATGATACCAGCCGCAACTGGGATAAAACCAAAGAAACCGCCGGTCATGTAGCCGACAAGACTGAGGAAGCCGTTAAAAAAGGCGGCAATGCCGTAGGTCGCGGCATGACTCATGTCGGCGAAAAACTTGAAGCCGCTACCGAATAAACCGGCAACCAAGGTCGTCTGAAAAATCCAAACCTTTTTTCAGACGACCTCTTACCCTACATCAATAAGGCATCCAGAAATATTCAGCATCTCATAAAAAGGAAGAAACCATGAGCAATCCGTCAAGCTGGTTTGGTATTCACGCCCAAGATTTGGATCGAGCCAAAGCGTTTTACGAATCTGTCTTCGGCAAACCTTTGCAAGATATCGGCGGTAACGGCTTCCGTTTCATCATTTTCCTGCCGATTACACGCAACACGGTACTGCCGGCATGATTTGGCACGACAGCAACGCCCAACCCGGTCACGGCGGTACAACCATTTTCTTCAATTGTCCGGATTGTGCCGAGACCGCAGAAAAAGCCGTTTCGGCAGGGGGAAAATTGTTGCAGGGAAAATTCCCCATCGCCAACGGCTTTGCCGCCTTTATCGAAGATACCGAAGGCAACCGAATCGGTTTGCACAGCACACGTTAACCCAATCCGCCAAACAGCCACAGTTTTTTTCACATTATTCCTATAAGAACCTGACATGAAAGCCTTTACCAAAATCACCTCCATCGTCGCCCCGCTCGACCGCAGCAACGTCGACACCGACGCCATCATACCCAAACAATTTTTAAAATCCATCAAACGAAGCGGCTTCGGTCCCAATGCCTTTGACGAATGGCGTTACCTCGACCACGGCGAACCGGGCATGGACAACAGCAAACGCCCGCTGAACCCCGATTTCTCGCTGAACCAGCCGCGTTACCAAGGCGCACAAATCCTGTTGACGCGCAAAAACTTCGGCTGCGGCTCCTCGCGCGAACATGCCCCTTGGGCATTGGATGACTACGGTTTCCGCGCCGTCATCGCCCCCAGCTTCGCCGACATCTTCTTCAACAACTGCTACAAAAACGGCCTCCTGCCCATCGTGTTGACCGAAGAACAAGTCGACCAGCTCTTCAAAGAAATCGAAGCCAACGAAGGCTATCAGCTCTCCATCGACCTTGCCGAACAAACCCTGACCACACCTAGCGGCGAAACGTTCAAATTCGACATTACCGAACACCGCAAACACTGCCTCTTAAACGGTTTGGATGAAATCGGCTTAACCCTGCAACACGCCGACGAAATCCGCGATTTCGAAGAAAAACGCCGCCAAAGCCAGCCTTGGCTGTTTAACGGTTAAAACAGCAGGCAGCCTGCAATGATTGTGCAGGCTGCCTGTTTTTTGTGCGTCAGACCAAATGCAGAGAATAGAAACCCTCTCCGCTCATTTTCAATTAGTCCCAAATGAAAACATTATCCGAACTCATCAATACCGCCGCCCCCGCATGGCCGCTGATTCAAGAGTGGCTTACTGAAGCTGCCCATCCTGTGGAAATCCTGCCGCGCGATTCTGCCGCTGCAGAAGCCGAACTCTTAAAAACCCAAGTAACAACACGTTCATTTATGGGTGCGGTCGTTTATGAAACCGGCGGCATCCTGATTGACGACGGCTGGTTGCGGATACTGGGTTCCGGCAGCGCAAAACTGCCTCGCGGACTGGGAAGCTGGAATCTCGGCCGCACACAATCCGAACCTGCCGCGCCCGCGCCCTATTACCTGATTGCCGATGACGCCGCAGGCGGCTACTTTGCCCTCAACGGCGGCGGATTGGACGGCACACCCGGCAATGTTTTCTACCTCCCGCCGGATACGCTCGAATGGGAAGATTGCGAAAAAGGCTATGGCGATTTCTTGCATTGGGCATTAGTAGGCGACCTGCAGATGTATTATGAGAACCTACGCTGGCAAAATTGGCGCGAAGAAATCCGCAATTTGAGTGGTGACAGTGTTTATACGTTCTTTCCATTTTTATGTACTGAAGAAGGTAGCGACATCAACCAAGTCAGCCGCAAGCCTATCGCCATTGCCGAACATTATGCTTCCACTTTAGATTTACAAAAATCTATCCTATAAGGAATGCTTTTTCAGACGACTTTTTTATCAAAGCCAAATTTGGCGGGAAATATAACCTGAGATATATAAAACCATTCACTCACGACCACCATGAAAAAAATTATCCTGCTCCCTATACTTTTTATCAGCCTCGCCGCACATGCGGAATTCTCAGAAATTCAAGATCCTGACGGATACAGCAACTTACGCGAAAAACCGAACGCCCAAAGCCGAATCCTGACCAAAATTCCAAACGGTACCCATGTTTATACCCCCGAGATGGACGGAAAGCTTTATTTAGAACACGGTTGGCAGATGACCTACGATTTGCGCGGCAAAAAAAGGCTAGATGGCTGGGTGCATACTTCGCGACTGATTCCGTTGTCGCGTTATGAAAGCATCCCCGTTACGGCCACTGCCGACGGCTTTACCTGCCAAAAAAACGGTATGGGCGTGCGCATTAAATCGGAACGTTTCAACTATAAGAAAGAAAAACATCTGTTTACACACGATCAATACGGACTTTCCCATTATCGCAGAAAAGAAATGTTCGGCACTGACGGTACAATTCCATTCAGCCACTATCGTGAAATTGCCTTTTTCCGCAACGGTAAAACACAAATCGCTCCCCGAGCCCAATATGACCACCTGTTCAACCCATATTTTGAAAAGGCAGGCGATAATACGCAACTGAGCCACTGTTACTACCGCGCTAAAGACGATACCCTTTTCTTAACGACCATCATCGGAGATGGTGCCGCCTATACTGAAGTCTTATTTGTCTTCCGGCAAGGCATCTTGAAGAACGTATTGGCTTCGCTACACCCTGAGGTTTAATTTTCAGACGGCCTTTTTATCTCTTCCTTCAAAACATGATTACCGACATCATCAGCAACGCCACCCGCTACGCCGCACTGCACCCCGACTTCGCCGACGCCGTCCGGCTGTTGCAAACGCTGGATTTCGCCGCCCTGCCCGACGGACAAGTGCCGTGCGCAAACCCAAACATCCGCCTCTTTATCGGCAGCGAACTGATGAGGAGCAAAGCCGATGCCAAGCCGGAAGCGCATTTGAAACATATCGACATCCAAGCCCCCATCAGCGGGGAAGAAACCTACGGCTGGATAGACAGAGGTCGTCTGAAAAACGGTTTGGGCTACGACGAAAAGCGCGACATCGAATTTTTCGACTGCGAACCGGAAACTTGGCTCACGCTCCAACCGGGCGAGTTCGCCCTCTTCTTTCCCAACGACGCGCACGCCCCATTGGTGGGCGAAGAAAAGTCCATACGCAAAGCCGTATTTAAAATCCGTATCGAAGCAGAACGCTACTGATTTCCTTCAATCCTTCGGAAATACTGTAAAACTCGGCTATATCGCCCATCGCGTTCCCAACGAATCCGCCTGCATGATTTCCACGCAGCTTTCTCGATGCCGCAATGGTACAATCAGCCTCGTTCAAGCAAACCGACCTGCAAACAGACACAAAAGGTCGTCTGAAAACACCATCCTAAAAAATGGAAAACGTATCGCCGTTTTCAGACGACCTTCCCCTTTCCAAACCCTCATAAGGATTTTGCCATGACCAAACATATCGCCATCCTCCGAGGCGACGGCATCGGTCCCGAAATCGTCGCCGAAACCGTCCGCGTACTCGACAAACTCATCGCCCAAGGCTTGGACGTCAGCTACGAATATGCCCCACTAGGCGGCGAAGCCTACGACGAATACGGCCATCCCTATCCCGAATTTACACAAAACCTCTGCCGCAAAGCCGATGCCGTCCTGCTCGGCGCGGTCGGCAGCCCGCAATACGATAACCTCGACCGCCCGCTACGCCCCGAACGCGGCCTATTGGCAATCCGCAAAGACCTGAACCTGTTTGCCAACCTGCGCCCCGCCATCCTCTACCCCGAGCTTGCCAACGCCTCCACGCTCAAACCCGAAATCGTCGCAGGACTAGATATCCTCATCGTGCGCGAACTCACCGGCGACATCTACTTCGGCGAACCGCGCGGCATCCGTGTTCTGGAAAACGGTGAACGCGAAGGCTACAACACCATGAAATACAGCGAAAGCGAAATCCGCCGCATCGCCCACGTCGCCTTCCAATCCGCCCAAAAACGCAGCAAAAAAGTCTGCTCCGTCGGCAAAGCCAACGTCTTGGAAACCACCGAACTTTGGCGCGAAATCTTTGAAGAAATCGGCAAACAATACCCCGACGTCGAACTCTCCCACATGTATGTGGACAACGCCGCCATGCAGCTCGTGCGCGCACCCAAACAATTCGACGTCATCGCCACCGGCAACATCTTCGGCGACATCCTCTCCGACGAAGCCTCCATGCTGACCGGCTCCATCGGCATGCTGCCCTCCGCCTCGCTGGACGAAAACGGCAAAGGCCTGTACGAACCGTCACACGGCTCCGCCCCTGACATCGCCGGACAAAACAAAGCCAACCCGCTGGCCACCATCCTCTCGCTTGCCATGCTGCTGCGTTACAGCCTGAACGACGAAACCCGCGCGCAACAAGTCGAAAGCGCCGTCCAAAAAGTGCTGCAACAAGGCTTGCGCACCGGCGACATTTACGAAGAAGGCACAAAACTCGTTTCCTGCTCCGAAATGGGCGACGCCGTACTCGCCGCCTTGTAAAAGGTCGTCTGAAAACCAAAAGCGCGGATAATTCCGCGCTTTTTTCATTAACTTTAATAACAGAAGTTTTAATCACTACTTGCCAAAATTTTAGCTCCTTCTGGCAATATTGCCTTTAGTTCAGTCTTTGTGAATAAACCTTGTGCTTCAGGATTTACCGTTAAAGCTTCTGGATATTGCCGCCAAAAATTTTTATCCGCTTCTAATTGTGTCACATTCGGTGGCCAAAAATCATTCTGAGCTTTAAATAACAAATCATTCCCTGAGCGTTCCCCGGATAGATATGCTTCGAAATCCGTGGTGTTTATTTCAAAAACTCGCCTCACAGAAGCAATACCAAGTTCAAAAAACGTATAGTATTTTCCATCATGCTCCCGAATATAAAGATTGTCTGGCGTATGGACTTCCTTAAAGTTCTCATATTCTTCCCATGCTATTTTTGTTAAGCCCATTTTAATTATCACCTAATTTTCTAATTGTAAATTGTCCCCAAGGCACCTCATCAATGACTGCTTCGGGCATATCGCCTGGATAAGTGCGGCCACCTGGTTTCCAATATCCTTTAAAAGCTGACGCTTCGTTACCACTTGGAACTTTCAAATTTTTAATTGAATCATAAGGAATTTCTATTGTCACAGGTGTATTACCTAAATCACCAGGATGTAATTCTAGCAAATCTTCAAGAAGTCTAGGGTTGCCTTAATATTGCTCTTCTCAGTTTTCAGACGACCCCATCATCAAATCCAAGTAAATCCACCATTCACCCTTAAGAAATGATATGCATTCTTTCCTATGTTAAGATAAACGTCTTTACAACCTCATACAAAGGACAAGAATCATGAAAAAAATCATCTTCGCCGCACTCGCAGCAACAGCCATCGGTACTGCCTCCGCCGCCACTTACAAAGTGGACGAACACCACGCCAACGCCCGTTTTGCCATCGACCACTTCAACACCAGCACCAACATCGGCGGTTTCTACGGTCTGACCGGCTCCGTCGATTTCGATCAAGCAAAACGCACCGGCAAAATCGACATTACCATTCCCGTTGCCAACCTGCAAAGCGGTTCGCAACACTTCACCGACCACCTGAAATCCGCCGACATCTTTGATGCCGCCAAATATCCGAACATCCGCTTTGTTTCCACCAAATTCAACTTCAACGGCAAAAAACTGCTCTCCGTTGACGGCAATCTGACCATGCACGGCAAAACCGCCCCCGTCAAACTCAAAGCCGAAAAATTCAACTGCTACCAAAGCCCGATGGCGAAAACCGAAGTTTGCGGCGGCGACTTCAGCACCACCATCGACCGCACCAAATGGGGCGTGAACTATCTGGTTGATGCAGGCATGACCAAAACCGTCCGCATCGACATCCAACTTGAAGCCGCCAAACAATAAGCCGCGGCGCAACACAAAAGGTCGTCTGAAACGAAGTTCGCTGTATCCGTTTTCAGACGACCTTAAAATATTTCACAACGCCTTTTAGAGATTTCACATAAAATCCGCGATAATAACGTTTATAGTGGATTAACTTTAAACCAGTACGGCGTTGCCTCGCCTTGCCGTACTATCTGTACTGTCTGCGGCTTCGTCGCCTTGTCCTGATTTAAATTTAATCCACTATAATTTTCACACTACGAGAAACACTCCAATGAACAAAACCCTTAAACTCACTTTCGCCGCCCTTGCCCTTGCCGCAGCCTTCAACGCCCAAGCCGAGACACACGCCGTCATCGAAACCAATATGGGCAACATCAGCCTGTCGCTCGACGAAACCAAAGCACCGAAAACCGTCGCCAACTTCGTCAACTACGCCCGCAAAGGCTTTTACGACAACACCGTCTTCCACCGCGTTATCGACGGCTTCATGATTCAAGGTGGCGGCTTTACCCCTGATCTTGCCCAAAAAGCCACCGACAAAGCCATCAACAACGAAGCGGACAACGGCTTGAAAAACACCGTCGGCACCATCGCCATGGCGCGTACCGGCGATCCTAATTCCGCCACCAGCCAGTTCTTCATCAACACTGCCGACAACGCATTCCTCGACTTCAAAAACAAAACCCCGCAAGGCTACGGCTATGCCGTCTTCGGCAAAGTGACTTCGGGCATGGATGTCGTGCAGCAAATCAGCAAAACCCCGACTGCAACACGCGGCTTCCACCAAAACGTCCCCGTCAAACCGGTCATCATCAAGCGTGTAACCATCGGCAAATAAATCGTAAACCGACTTCTTCGACAGAATACGGTTTCAATCCAAACCCGATAGAAAAGGTCGTCTGAAAATCAAATTTTCAGACGACCTTTCGTTTACGTTTGAAACTTAATGCTCCAGCCCCTCGATATTGATTTCGACGACTTTGTCGGTTTTATCCTCCGGCAAAAGCAGGTTCAGGATAACTGCCGTGATGCCGCCGGCGGAAATGGAGTTTTGAAACAAGACAGGCAGGTTCTTAAACACTTCCGGCTCAAACGCCACGCCCAAGCCCAGACCGACCGACGTTGCCGCAATTACCGCCTCGCGTCTGCGGATACCGTGACTGACCAAAATCCGCACGCCCGCAATCGCAATCAAGCCGAACATCAAAACCATCGCACCGCCTAAAACCGGACTCGGAATCGTCGTAAACGCGCGTCCGACCACGGGGAACAAACCCAGCAACACCAAAATCACGGCAATATATTTGCCCACATGGCGCGAAGCCACGCCGGTCATCTGAATCACGCCGTTGTTTTGCGCGAAGGTGGTCAGAGGCAGCGAACCCAAAGCCGTCGCAATTACCGATACCAAGCCGTCCGCCAATACGCCGCCGCGCAAGCGTTTGGTGTATTCCTCGCCTTCAATCGGCTGGTCGGATACCATTGCCGTCGCGGTCAAATCGCCGACCGCCTCAAACACGCTCAACAGGAAAATCGCACCCGCCACAATAAATGCGTGCCAGTCAAAAGCAAAACCATATTTAAACGGTACGGGCAGCGTAACCAACGGCAGGTTTTGCAGCGCGGAAAAATCCACCTTGCCCAAAAACAGCGCGACGATGTAGCCGACAATCAACCCGACTGCGATGCCGCTCATACGCAGCAGCGGATTTTTCATGCAGTTGAATATCAACACAATCAGCAACACCAGCGACGCCAGCCCCAAGTTTTCCATCGAGCCGAACGTGCCGTTCGCCTTCGCGCCGAAGCCGCCGCCGAAATCGGTAATGCCGACGTGTACCAAACTCAGACCAATCAGCATCACAACCACGCCGCTGACCGTAGGCGTAATCACTTTTTTCAAATACGGCAGAAGCCACGCCGAGAAACACACCAAAAACGCGCCGACAAACGATACGCCCAGCAGCGTCGAAATCATCGCATCCTTGGTCAAACCGCCCTCTTTCATCCCCGCGCCCAGCGCAATCATGACGGTAACGAACGAGAAATTCACCGACTGGATAGACAGCATCCCCGAACCGACCGGCCCGAAGCGGTTGACCTGCAAATAAGTGCCGACACCCGACGCAACCATCGCCATCGACACGAGATACGCCGTCATCTCCACCGGCAATTCCAGCGCGCCGCCCACAATCAGCGCGGGCGTAATCATCGGCACAAAAATCGCCAGAAGATGCGTTATCGCGCTTAATAAGGCATTTCCGAATGGCGGTTTGTCTTCCAAACCGTACACCAAATCGGGTGAATCCGCCTGTTTTTTCATTGTTCCAGCCATTGCAGTCTTCCTGTCCGCCGTGAAGCGTTAAAAATTTTTAAGAAACGAAATTGTAGCGAATCAAAGATTCCTTATCAATTCAAATACTCCAGCGCAAAAACATCTTCAGTTGCCCAAACTCAAATTTCTTTGAATTTCCGCTCTAGGCAATCCCTCATTTTCAGGCAGCCTTCATACGCTTAACACATTTTAATTCTTGACAGCACTTCCACCGCCAAAAACCAATAATTTTATGATTATAAAAAATATTATTTATTAAGATATGATAGCCCTTAAGCTTCCAAACCAACCGCCCGGCCGATATGTTTCACACAAACAACAAAGTAAGCTACAATCCCAAGCATAATCGACCTCACACAATGAATAAAAAGGTTTCCGTATGTTACAAGGTAGCTTGGTTGCCCTGATTACACCCATGAATCAAGACGGCAGCATCCATTACGAACAACTCCGCGATCTGATCGATTGGCACATCGAAAGCGGTACTGACGGCATCGTCGCCGTCGGCACGACAGGCGAATCCGCCACCCTCTCCGTCGAAGAACATTTAAGCGTAATCGAAGAAACGGTCAAACACGTCAACAAACGCGTTCCCGTTATCGCCGGCACCGGCGCCAACAACACCCTTGAAGCCATCGCACTCTCCCGCGCCGCCGAAAAAGCCGGCGCAGACTACACCCTTTCCGTCGTCCCCTATTACAACAAGCCCTCCCAAGAAGGCATTTACCAACATTTCAAAACCATCGCCGAAGCCACTTCGATTCCGATGATTATCTACAACGTACCCGGCCGCACCGTCGTCAGCATGACCAACGACACCATCCTGCGCCTTGCCAAAATCCCGAATATCGTCGGCGTCAAAGAAGCCAGCGGCAATATCGGCAACAATCTCGAACTGATCAAACACGCACCAGAAGGCTTCACCATCCTTTCCGGCGACGACCCAACCGGTCTGCCCTTCATGCTCTGCGGCGGACACGGCGTCATCACTGTTGCCGCCAATGTCGCCCCCAAACTCTTCGCCGACATGTGCCGCGCCGCCCTTGCAGGAGATATTGCGACCGCTCGTCAATTAAATGACCGCCTGATTCCGATTTATAACACTATGTTCTGCGAACCAAGCCCTGCCGCGCCCAAATGGGGCGTATCCGCGTTGGGCAAATGCGAACCTTATGTCCGCCTGCCGCTCGTTTCCCTGACCGAAGCCGGACAGGCAAAAGTCCGCGCCGCATTGCAAGAATCCGGACAACTCACCGCATAAACCGCAAAGGTCGTCTGAAAACCGTTTCCAAGTTTTCAGACGACCTGCCGTTAACCCATCACATCCCACAGGAAACCAATATGACCTATATGAAACCTGTCGTCGTAGCAATCGCCCTGATCAGTATGACCGCTTGTTCGGGCAACAAAAAAGACCTGCCCAAGCTGGATTACCAAACCCAGACCCGAAAAATCGTCAAATTAGAAGTACCGCCTGATTTGAACAATCCCGATCAAGGCAACCTCTATCAAGTACCCGCCGGCAGCGGTGCCGTCCGCGCCAGCGATTTGAGCCGCCGCACATCGGCAACCCAACAAGCCGCCAATTCTGAAGTCCTCAAATCCGTCAAAGGCGTCCGTTTGGAGCGTGACGGCAACCAACGCTGGGTTGAAGTCCAAGGCAAATCCCCTGCCGAAATTTGGCCTCTGTTGAAAGCATTCTGGCAAGAAAACGGCTTCGACATCAAATCCGAAGAACCCGGCATCGGTCAAATGGAAACCGAATGGGCCGAAAACCGCGCCAAAATCCCGCAAGACGGTCTGCGCCGCCTCCTGGACAAAGTCGGTATGGGCGGTGTCTATTCCACCAGCGAGCGCGATAAATTCATCATCCGCATCGAACAAGGCAGAAACGGTACAACCGACATCTTCTTTGCCCACAAAGGCATGAAAGAAGTTTACGCCGACAAGAAAAAAGACACGACCATGTGGCAGCCTGCCGCCAACGACCCAAATCTTGAAGCCGCCTTCCTCGCACGCTTCATGCAATACTTGGGCGTTGACCAGCAACAAGCTGAAAACGCGCTGACCCAAAGCGTTGCCAAACGCAGCGGCAACGATTTGGCTCGAATCGACGGCAACACCCTGCTCGTCTCCGGCGACTACGGCCGCAACTGGCGCCGCACCGCGCTCGCCCTCGACCGCATCGGCTTGAACGTCTTGGGTCAAAACATGGAACGCCACGCTTTCTTGGTTCAACAAGCACCTACCGAAAGTGAAGCCGTTTCCACGAAAAAACCGGGCTTCTTCGGCCGTATGTTGGGCAAAGGTAAAAAAGCCGAAAAACCTGCCGCCTATCCCGAAATCATCGTATTCGTTGAACCTGTCAACGGCGGTTCACGCATCAGCCTCTTGAATAAAGACGGCAGCGCGTACAAAGGCAGCGATGCCTCTACGCTCCTCAGCCGCCTGCACACAGAGCTGCGTTAAGCAATCCGGTATGACAAAAGGTCGTCTGAAAACCTGAAACATGGTTTTCAGACGACCTTTTTCTTTGAATCGGTTTTATAGTGGATTAAATTTAAATCAGGACAAGGCGACGAAGCCGAAGACAGTACAGATAGTACGGCAAGGCGAGGCGAGGCAATGCCGTACCGGTTTAAAGTTAATCCACTATAAAAATGCACCATGACGGCTGGAGGGTACAGCCGTCACGGTGCCATTCAAACTGTTTTCATCTGTTTAAAACGTAGGGGTCGTCTGAAAACCATACAAGCCTTACAGCAACACTTTCTCTACGCCGCCGTTGTTGGCTTTTTTCACAAACTCGTCCAGCCAGTTTTCGCCGAGGATATGTTTCGCCATTTCGATAACGATGTAGTCGGCAGGCATGTCGTTGTCGTCGACGTAGCGGCTCAGGCCTTGCAGACACGCCGGGCAGGAGGTGAGCATTTTGACGGGTTCGCCCTGCGGCAGCTCTTTGAGGTTTTTCTCGATTTCTTCCTGTTTGCGGAATTTGACTTGGGTGGCGATGTCGGGGCGTTTGACGGCGAACATGCCGGATTCGCCGCAGCAGCGGTCGCTTAAGACGACTTTCTGCCCCATGAGGCTGCTTGCCATTTGGGTGGCGTTCATGGTTTTGATGGGCGTGTGGCAGGGGTCGTGGTAGAGGTATTGCTGACCTTTTACGCCGTTCAGTTTCACACCTTTTTCGAGCAGGTATTCGTGGATGTCGATGATGCGGCAGCCGGGGAAGATTTCTTCGAAGCGGTATTTTTCGAGCTGGTCGTAGCAGGTACCGCAACTGACGACGACGGTTTTGATGTCGAGGTAGTTGAGGGTGTTCGCCATGCGGTGGAAGGCGACGCGGTTGTTGGTACTCATCTGCTCGGCTTTTGCCTTGTTGCCGCCCGCGTCCTGCGGATAGCCGCAACACATATAGCCGGGCGGCAGGACGGTTTGTACACCGACGTGCCAGAGCATGGCTTGAACGGCGAGTCCGATTTGGCTGAACAGGCGTTCGGAACCGCAGCCGGGGAAGTAGAACACGGCTTCGGCATCTTCCGGCGCGGCGGGATTGCGGATGATGGGGATGCTTTTGTCGTCTTCGATGCCGAGCATGGAACGCGGTGTTTTGGCAGGCACGCTTTTGGGCAAAGGACGGTTGATGAAGTGGATGATTTGTTCTTTGACCGGAGCGGTGCCGACGGTGGCTTTGGGTTCGGCTTTTTGTTTTTTAGTGCCGACGGGCAGCAGTTTGCCGATTTTGTAGGCGAAGTTCTGCGCAGGGAAACCGGTCTGTATCATGGCAGCGCGCAGGGCTTTGATGGTTTTCGGACCGGTGGCGTTCAGGAATGCCATGCCCATCGATGCGGCGGGTGCAAAGCGTTTGTGGCCGGAATCGGCAAGGTAGTTGCGGATGGCTACGGTTACGTCGCCGAAGTCGATGTTGACGGGGCAGGGTTTGACGCAGCGGTGACACACGGTGCAGTGGTCGCCGATGTCCATCAGTTCTTCAAAGTGTTTGATGGAAACGCCGCGGCGGGTTTGCTCTTCGTATAAGAATGCTTCGGTCAACAGCCCCACGCCGAGGATTTTGTTGCGCGGACTGTACAGCAGGTTGGCGCGCGGAACATGGGTGGAGCAGACGGGTTTGCATTTGCCGCAGCGCAGGCAGTCTTTGACGGAATCGGCGATGGTGCCGAGGTCTGATTTTTCCATAATCAGCGATTCCGCGCCCAAAAGCTCGAAGGACGGCGTGTAGGCGTTGCGTAAGTCCGAACCTTTCATCAGTTTGTGACGGTTGAAGGTGTGCTTGGGATCGACTTGGTTTTTGTAGTCCCAAAACGGCTGCAAATCTTCATCGGTCAGAAATTCGAGCTTGGTGATGCCGATGCCGTGTTCGCCGGAAATCACGCCGCCGAGCGAGCGGGCGAGTTTCATGATGCGCTCGACCGAACGGTAGGCCGTCTGAAGCATTTGGGCGTCGTCTGAATTGACGGGGATATTGGTGTGGACATTGCCGTCGCCGGCGTGCATGTGCAGGGCAACGAAGACTCTGCCGCGCACGGTTTTGGCGTGGATTTTGCCCAAACCTTCGATGATTTTGGTGTCAGTTTTGCCGCTGAAGATTTCGGCGAGCGGTTTCATTACGTCTTCTTTGACGGACACGCGCAGGCGGAAGTCGCGGAATGCGGTGAAACAGCTCTCGTCGTCTTTGGCTTCGGGCGCGGCATGGACGGTTGCGCCGTAGCGGGCTTTGTAGTCGGCAAGCGGCGTATCCAGATTAGCGAGCAACCAGTCCCAACGCGCTTTGACGGCGGAAACGTGGGCAAGGGCGTGTTTGCCGCGTTCGCCCAAAAGTTCGGCAGTCGGCAGATCCGTGCCCATTTTGTCGATGGGGAGTTTGCCGGAAAGATATTGCTCCAATGCGGCGCAGAGGGTGAGTTTGTTTTGGATGGAAAGCTCGATGTTGATGCGTTCGATACCGTCCGAATACTCGCCCAGCCGTTCCAGCGGAATCACCACGTCTTCGTTGATTTTAAAGGCGTTGGTGTGCTTGGCGATGGCGGCGGTGCGGCTGCGGTCGAGCCAGAAGGTTTTGCGCGCTTCGGGCGACACGGCGATAAAGCCTTCGCCGTCGCGGGCGCGGGCAAGTTCGCAGATGTGTTCGGCGGCTGCCTCTACGGCGGCTTCGTCGTCTGAAACCACGTCCGCCAGCAAGACCATTTTCGGCCGCCCCTTACCTGCCGCTTTGGTGGCGTAGCCGACGGCACGGACATAACGCCAGTCCAAATGTTCCAAACCCGCCAGCCGCACGCTGTCGTGGGCGAGCAGGAAATCGCGGATTTCGACGATAGAAGGTGTAGCAGTAGCGACCGTGCCGAAAAACTCCATACACACGGTGCGCGTGTATTTCGGCATTTTATGTAACACGAAGGCGACGCTGGTGATGATGCCATCCGTGCCTTCTTTCTGCACGCCGGGCAGGCCGCTCAAGAATTTGTCGGTAACGTCTTTGCCCAAACCGACTTTGCGGAATTTGTGGCCGGGGATTTCCAAGCGTTCGGTTTTAACGATATTGAGGCCGTCTGAATCCAGCGTGTGAACGTCGAACACGGCGGTTTCTTCGTCGTGGATTTTGCCGAAATTGTGGCGCACGCGCTCGATGCGCAGCCATTCGCCCTGCGGGTTGACCATCTGCCAGTAGGCGAGGTTGTCCAACGCCGTCCCCCACAGCACGGCTTTTTTGCCGCCCGCGTTCATCGCTACATTGCCGCCCACGCAGGACGCATCGGCGGAAGTCGGATCGACGGCGAACACCAAACCCGCCTGATGCGCGGTTTCTTCCACCCGCCGCGTAACCACGCCCGCGCCGCAATGGATAATCGGATATTTGCCGTCCAAACCCGCCAGTTCGACAAATTCGACGCCGCGATGCTTGTCCAGCTTTTCCGTATTGATGACCGCGCTGTTTGCATCCAAAGGCACGGCGCCGCCGGTATAACCCGTGCCGCCGCCGCGCGGGATAATGACCAAATCCAGCTCGATTAAGGCGCGCACCAAAGGCGCGACTTCCGCCTCCGTATCGGGATTGACGACGACAAACGGATATTCGACGCGCCAGTCGGTCGCATCGGTAACGTGCGTTACCCGCGCCAGCCCGTCAAACATAATATTGTGCGGCTTGGTGATTTTGCTCAAACGCTCCAAAATCTGCCGCCGCTTTTGGCGCGTTTCGTCAAAGCTGCCGTCAAAACGTTCGACCGCCTTTTCCGCCGCAGCGATCAACACATCGACTTGCGGATTGTCATCGCGGCGTTTGCGGATTTCGTTCAAACGGTGGTGCATTTCACGCACCAACGCGGCGCGGCGTTTCGGATGCTCCAGCAAATCATCGACCAGATACGGATTGCGCACGACCACCCAAATATCACCCAACACTTCAAACAGCATCCGCGCCGAACGCCCCGTCCTGCGCTGTCCGCGCAAGTCCTGCAGAATCTGCCACGCCTCATCGCCCAACAGGCGGATGACGATTTCACGGTCGGTGTAGGAAGTATAGTTGTAGGGAATTTCCCGAATACGCTGCGGGGCGGTAGTCGTGGTCATGGTGGCGGTGTGTCCGTATGATTATTGGTACGGCGAAACTGCGGAAAGCTGCGGCATGATTTCGCCGTATTTTTATGAAAAGGTCGTCTGAAAGCGCAACTTCAACGAAGTTATAGTGGATTAACTTTAAATCAGGACAAGGCGACGAAGCCGCAAACAGTACAGATAGTACGGAACCGATTCACTTGGTGCTTCAGCACCTTAGAGAATCGTTCTCTTTGAGCTAAGGCGAGGCAACGCCGTCCTGGTTTAAAGTTAATCCACTATAAAATGATTTTCAAAACAATCAGAACAACTCGTTGGAAAAGCGATAATGTAGTTTAAATTCCGATGTTTTTCAACGGAAAAGGCGAAAAATGTTTCAATAGGAATAATTTTCAAAAAGCAAATATTGTTGACAATTTAAAGGTAAAAAGACTTTTCAGACGACCTTCGACGCCGTCGCGCTTGAGTTTTCCCGTAAAACAGTTATAATGCCACTCTCTTACGGCGGGTCTCCCCGCATGGTAATTCGGAACACCGGGTCAGGGGCGGAAGCCAGCAGCCCACTCCGATGCGTCAGTGCCGGGGGTCTGGCTCGCCACCCTATTAAAAAACACCGAAGATTAATTGGTCTTCGGTGTTTTTGCTTTTGCAGAATCTGGGATGGGGAAAAGGTCGTCTGAAAATCTATTGAATGTACCTACTCGAATAACAGCAAGGCATTGCATCCGTTTGTGCCGGCAAGGCAACATCAAGCATTTTTCTCGTTGGCACGCCCTAAGTAAATAGCAATCAGGGTCAACACGGCGCCGCTCCATTGGTGGGCGTTAATCGGTTTATCCAACCAAAAATAGTCTATCAACAAAGCGGCGACAGGCTCGGAGAGCAGCAGCAGTCCGGTCAGCGAGAATGACAATAAGGGAATGGCGTAGGCTATCATGCCCCATGCGAAACACTGCATCACTGCGCCGTAAATCAATACCAGTCCGATATCGCGCATGGTGGCGGGATAGAGGGCGTGGCTGTCAAACAATATGGACGGGATGATGAGGGATAACACGCCGCCAAAGCTCAAAATCATCATCATCGGGAACAGGGAGGTTTTCTCGATTTGGTGGGTTTTGTGGATACACACCATAGACAATGCGAGCATCCCGCCCGAAGTGATGCCGCTGATAAAGCCCCAGACGGCGTTGCCGTTGTGTCCGAACTCAGGGCTGCCGATAAGGGCGACGCCGCTGATGGCGAGAATGAGGCTGAACATTTGCGGTTTGCTCAAACGTTCGCCAAAAAAGAAGAAACCGATAGCGGAGAGGAAAAATATCTGCAAGCTGTTGAGCAAGGTGGAAATACCGGGGCCGACGGCGTGTATGCTTTCATGCCACAGCGACAGGTCGAATGCCAAAAACACGCCGGAGAGCATGGCGGTGTAGATGGCTTTTCTGCTTTTGGGCAGTTTTTGCCCGAAGAGTCGAGACAGCAGCCAAAAAATCACCGCCGCTATCGCCAGCCGCCAAAATGCGATGGCGTAAGAGCCGACTTCGACAAATTTGACAATCAAGCTGCCCAATCCGAAAACGACGCAGCCGACGACCAGCAAAGGGGCGGCATGCGAATGATGCGGCTTATTCATAACGTTCTCTATTCTCTTTGTTTTATAGTGGATTAACTTTAAACCAGTACGGCGTTGCCTCGCCTTAGCTCAAAGAGAACGATTCTCTAAGGTGCTGAAGCACCAAGTGAATCGGTTCCGTACTATCTGTACTGTCTGCGGCTTCGTCGCCTTGTCCTGATTTAAATTTAATCCACTATATAAGGCGGATTTGAAATCCGTCGGTTTTATGGGTATTGCTATACAGCCGGTTTGCAGAAAGGTCGTCTGAAAACGTGCAACCTGCTTTTCAGACGACCTTTTTACATCCTTTTCACATCAATCCTGCATCAGCCAATATTGCAGGCCGATTAGGGTTTTGCCGTCTTTGATTTCGTTGTGTGCCAAAGCGGTGCGGGCTTCTTCCTTGCTCATCAGGACGGTTTCGGTGATTTCGTCTTCGTCGTTGCTCAGAGTGCTGCCGAGGCGCACGCCTTCTGCTTGGTAGAAGTACATTTTTTCGTCGCAGAAGCCGATGGCAGTGTAGAAGCTGCTGATGAGTTTGACGCGGTCGGCGGTGTACGGGGTTTCTTCCGCCAGCTCGCGCAGGGCGCATTCGGCGGGGTCTTCGCCTGCATCGAGTTTGCCGGCGGGCAGCTCGAGCGTGGCAGCGTCTGCGGCGTAACGCCATTGGCGCACGAGTACGGCTTTGCCCTCTTCGGTAACCGCCAAAACGCAGGCCGCGCCAGGATGGCGGATGACGATGCGCTGGCTTTCGTTGCCGTTGGGCAGGCGGACTTTGTCGCGGTTGATGGTAACAAATGAGCCTTGGTAAATTGATTCGCTGCTGAGTTTGGTTTCTTTCAAATCCATTTGCGTGTTCTCTTTATTAAAGTGTGGTACGGGGTTGTCTGAAAATCGGGAATGGGTTTCAGACGACCTTATTGTGTCAAGAAGGTCGTCTGAAACGAGCGAAGCGGGTTTTGCCAAAACGATTTTGTCGTTTTTAAACCTTGCTGCGTTCGATTTCAATGCCGACTTCTTTGACATCGGGCAGGATGCCGGGCTTGATGATTCTGACGCGTACACTCAACGCGCTGAAATTGTCGAGAATCAGCTTGGCGATGTGTTCCGCCAATGATTCGAGCAAAAGGAAACTTTGTTCGGCAAGGCTTGCCCTGACGGCTTCGCAGACTTCGCCGTAGTGGACGGTATTGCCGATGTGGTCGTCTTGGCCGCTTTGTTCGGGGATGCCGATGTCCAAATCCAAAATCAGGGTTTGGGGGCGTTCGCGTTCCCAGTCGTACACGCCGATTAAGGTGTCCGCCTTCATGCCGCGTAAAAAGATTTTGTCCATTTGCCTGCCTGTTTTTTTGATAAAATGAGCGTCCCATTTTAAGTAAAGCATCTGAAATGTTCAATGTATCCGCCGTTATCGCGGCTTATTTAATCGGTTCGCTGTCGTTTGCCGTCATTGTTTCCAAATATTACGGCATGGACGATCCGCGCACTTACGGCTCGGGCAACCCTGGCGCGACCAATGTTTTGCGCAGCGGCAAGAAAAAAGCGGCGGCGCTGACTTTGCTGGGCGACGCGCTCAAAGGTTTGGTGGCGGTGATTTTGGCACGCTGTCTGCAAGATGCTTTGAATCTGTCGGACATCGCCATAGCCGCAGTTGCCGTAGCTGCACTGGTCGGACATATGTGGCCGCTGTTTTTCGGCTTTAAAGGCGGCAAGGGTGTGGCAACTGCTTTGGGCGTATTGCTGGCGCTTTCTCCCGCAATGGCTTTGGTTTGCGCGGCGATTTGGCTGGTGATGGCGTTCGGCTTTAAAGTGTCCTCGCTCGCCGCACTCGCTGCCACCGTAGCCGCGCCACTCGTCGCCTTTTGGCTGATGCCTTACCCTTCTTGGGCTTGGGCGACCGTCGTCATCGCCGTGCTGGTGTTGTACCGCCATAAAAGCAATATCCAAAACCTGCTTCAAGGCAAAGAAGGCAAAATCGGAGACAAGGCGGACAAACCTTAAACCTGATTTTATTTTTCAGACGACCTGTCCGATTGCGGAATGAACCAAGGTCGTCTGAAAACCTTTCAATCTACGCTGCGGCATGCCCTTAACCTGCCGGCAGGTATCGAAAACCGATTTAATCCATTATAATCAAGCTCTTTTGTTTCACAGCCGAACTTCCATGCCGAAACGCTCGTTCAAAACCGTCCTGACCGCCTTTACTTTGGCCGCGCTGTCTGCCTGCTCGCTGGTCAAGTATCAGCCTGTCGCCACCATCAATAAAATTGATATGAACCAAGGCTATCGTTTTGAAACCAGCCAGTTTCGGCGCGAAGAAGACGACACCTTCATCATCCTGATGCTCTCCGGCGGCGGCACGCGCGCGGCGGCGTTGGGCTACGGCGTGTTGGAACAGCTTCAGCAGCAAAAAGTTACCATCGGCGGCAAAAGCAAATCGCTGATGTCCAATGTCGATTTGGTGGTCGGCGTATCCGGCGGCTCCGTCCTCGCCGCCTACTTCGCGCTCAAAGGCGAAGAAACCATCCCCATGTTTTACAAGCGTTTCCTTCACCAAAACTTCCAACGCCAAGTCGTCAAACAAGCCTTCTCCATGACCAACCTGCCCCGCCTTGCCTCGCCCGAATACGGACGCGGCGACCTCTTGCAGGAGCAGTTTGAAAACCACCTTTTCGGTAAAGCCACCTTCCGCGATTTGGAAAAATACGGCAAAGGCCCGTTCGCCATCATTTCCGCCACCGACATGGGCGCGGGCGAACGCCTGAACTTCACGCAAGAATACTTCGACCCCATGTGTCTCGACTTGGGCGGTTTGCGCCTTGCCCGCGCCGTTGCCGCCTCTAGCTCCGTGCCTATGGTGTTCGCTCCGATTACCCTCAACAACAACGGCGGCAACTGCGGCTACATCCTGCCGCCGCAGCTGCAAATGACCGGCCTTGAGTCCCAAAAGCAGCAAAACGCCACTTATCAAGAGTTTAAAAACAGGTTCAACAAATACAGCGACAGCAAAACCCGCCCTTACATCCACCTGATAGACGGCGGGCTGACCGACAACCTCGGCATGCGCAACCTTTTGGACATGACCGAAATCTATCCCGACAAAGTGTTGGAACAACAAATCCGCAGCCGCAACCTGCGCCACATCGTCGTCATCAGCGTCAACGCCCAAAACCAAATCAGCAGCAATATGGACAAAACCGCAGCCGTACCCGGATTCCGCGACGTCGTTACCGCCATCGTCAACATCCCCATCGACCAATACACCCAAGAATCCCTGCGCCGCTTCCGCGCCTTTGTCGATCAACGTAACGAAGCCAACCAACAAAGCGGCGACGGAATCAGCTTCTCCTTCGTCAGCCTCAACCTCAAAGACCTGCCGCCGTCCGCGTTGCGTGACAAAGTGTTAAACATTCCCACCAGCTTCTACCTCCCGCCCGAAGACGTGGACAACCTGCGAACCGCCGCAGCCGAGCTGATGAAACAGTCCCAAGACTACCAAAAACTGCTGCAAGAATTTGCCGCACACCCCAACCCCGAAACCATCTTCGCCGAGCCGCCGCCACCCGATCCCAAAGACGGCAAAGCAGCCAAAAAACAAAACAAACCCATCGAATAACCATACCACAACCATTTTCAGACGACCCATAAAACCCAAGAGGTCGTCTGAAACACCAAAACGGAACACCCCAATCATGAACGACAAAAACAGCCCCATCGTTACCGACATCAACCGCCCCGTCCTCGTCCCGCCCGGCGGCAATAAAAAAGTCCTCTTGCATTCCTGCTGCGCCCCGTGCAGCGGCGAAGTGATGGAAGCCATGCTCGCCAGCGGCATCGACTACACCATCTACTTCTACAACCCCAACATCCACCCGCTCAAAGAATACATGTTGCGCAAAGAAGAAAACATGCGCTTCGCCGACAAATTCGGCATCCCCTTCATCGACAAAGACGACGACTACGAAAACGACCGCAAAGAATGGTTTGCCAAAGCCAAAGGCATGGAATTCGAACCCGAACGCGGCATCCGCTGCACCATGTGTTTCGACATGCGTTTCGAAAAAGCCGCCCAATACGCCCACGAAAACGGCTTCCCCGTCTTCACCAGCTCGCTGGGCATTTCCCGCTGGAAAAACATGGCGCAAATCAACGACTGCGGCCACCGCGCCGCCGCACCCTACGACGACGTCGTCTATTGGGATTTCAACTGGCGCAAAGGCGGCGGCAGCGCGCGCATGATCGAAATCAGCAAACGCGAACACTTCTACCAACAAGAATACTGCGGCTGCGCCTACTCCCTGCGCGACTCCAACGCCCACCGCAAATCGCAAGGCCGCATCCCCATCAAACTCGGCGTACTGTATTACGGCGACGAATCCACACAATACGAACCCTCGCCTGACGAACAGACAGCCAAAATCGTTATGGACAAATAATTGATATCGGTTTTATATGAAGAAAAAGGTCGTCTGAAAGATTTTCAGACGACCTTTTCAGCATTTACCCATTCAAAAAAAGTAACACCCGCCCGTCTAACCGTGTTCTAATAATGCTTTACATTTACGCTGAACGAGAGAAAAGCCATGACCGCACCTCAAACGCCCGTTATCCGCTCCCTGCTCGACACCGACCTGTACAAGTTCACCATGCTTCAGGTGATACTGCACCAATTCCCCCAAACCCACAGCCTTTATGAGTTCCGCTGTCGCAACAAAGACATGGTTTACCCGCTTGCCGACATCCAAAGCGACTTGGAACGAGAACTCGACGCGCTCTGCCAACTGCGCTTCACCCACGACGAACTCGACTACCTGCGCAGCCTGCGCTTCATCAAAAGCGACTTTGTCGACTATCTCGAACTCTTCCAGCTTCAACGCCGCTTCGTCAAAGTCAGCCCCGATTTAGAAGGTCGTCTGAATATCCGCATCGAAGGCCCCATGATTCAGGCGATGTTCTTTGAAATCTTCATCCTCGCCATCGTCAACGAACTCTACTTCCGCCGTCTCGAAACCCCCGCCGTCATCGAAGAAGGCGAACGCCGCCTCCAAGCCAAAGCGCAACGCCTCAAAGAAATCTCCGCCGCGCAAAACCCCGACGATCCGCCGTTCCTCATCTCCGACTTCGGCACCCGCCGCCGCTACACCCTCGACTGGCAGGAACACGTCATCCGCACCCTGCTTGAAGCCGCCCCCGACATCGTGCGCGGTACCAGCAACGTTTATCTCGCCAAAAAAATCGGCATCACCCCCATCGGCACAATGGCACACGAGTTCCTCCAAGCCTTCCAAGCCCTTGACGTACGCCTGCGCAATTTCCAAAAAGCCGCCCTCGAAAGTTGGGTACACGAATACCGCGGCGACCTCGGTATCGCACTGACCGACGTGGTCGGCATGGACGCCTTCCTGCGCGACTTCGATCTCTATTTCGCTAAACTTTTCGACGGTCTGCGCCACGACAGCGGCGACCCTTATGTATGGGGCGACAAAGCGCATGCGCACTATAAAAAACTCAAAATCGACAGCCGCACCAAAATGCTGACCTTCTCCGACGGTCTGGACATCGAACGCTCATGGGCGTTGCACCAATATTTCAAAGACCGTTTCAAAACCAGCTTTGGTATCGGCACAAACCTTACCAACGACATGGGTCATACCCCGCTGAACATCGTTTTGAAACTTGTCGAGTGCAACGGTCAGTCCGTCGCCAAACTCTCCGACTCCCCGGGCAAAACGATGACCACCAACAACACCTTCCTCGCCTACCTGCGTCAGGTGTTTGACGTTCCCGAGCCGAAGGCAGAGGAGTGATTAATTGAAAAACGGCAAGAGGTCGTCTGAAAACCTTGATTCAAGGTTTTCAGACGACCTTTTTTATAGTGGATTAACAAAAATCAGGACAAGGCGACGAAGCCGCAGACAGTACAGATAGTACGGAACCGATTCACTTGGTGCTTCAGCACCTTAGAGAATCGTTCTCTTTGAGCTAAGGCGAGGCAACGCCGTACTGCCGTACTGGTTTAAAGTTAATCCACTATATCAGACAAATTGACAACAAAACCATCCATTCCAAGCCGCAATCCGCCCTATCCTGATATAGGGCTGTTGTCGTTTATGCAACCATTTCATTTGAGTCATAATGTTGCATTTAAAATTCATTTCAGATATGTCTATTAAGGAGTAAAATAGCCACCGTTTTATTTTGTTATGTTTTGAAAGTATATTTAAATGTCCGCACCTCAATTCGACGTCGCCGTCATCGGCGCAGGTCCTGCAGGCTCGGTAGCATCCGCCCTGCTTCACAAAAAAGGTTATAAAGTCTGCGTGTTGGAAAAACAGCACTTCCCGCGCTTCGTCATCGGCGAAAGCCTGCTGCCGCACTGCATGGAAATGCTGGAAGAAGCCGGTTTTGCCGACGCCGTACACGCCGAACCCAGCTTTCAGTTTAAAAACGGCGCGGCGTTTTCATGGGGCAGCCGTTATACCGAATTTGATTTTACCGATAAATTTTCAGACGGCCCCGGCACGGTTTACCAAGTGCGCCGCGGTATTTTCGACAAAATCCTGATTGACGAAGCCGCCAAACAAGGCGTAGAAGTACGTTTCGGACACGGCGTGACCGCGTTCGACAACAGCGGCGACTTTGCCCGTTTGAGCGTGGAAGCCGACACGGGCGAGAGCTACGAGCTGACCGCGAAATTCGTATTGGACGCCAGCGGCTACGGCCGCGTGCTGCCGCGCCTGCTGGACTTGGAAACACCGTCGCACCTGCCGCCGCGTCAAGCGCATTTCACGCATATCGACGACAACATCACCAACCCGAAATTCGACCGCAGCAAAATCCTGATTACCACCCACCCGCAACACCGCGACGTGTGGATTTGGCTGATTCCCTTCGGCGACAACCGCTGCTCCATCGGCGTAGTCGGCACGCCCGACGTACTCGCGGGCGAATCGGAAACGGTGTTGAAAAAATTTGTCTACGAATGCCCGATGCTGAAAGAAATTCTGGACAAAGCCGTCTGGGAAAACGACTTCCCGTTCCGCTCCATCCAAGGCTATTCCGCCAACGTCAAATCGCTGCACGGCAAACATTTCGCGCTGTTGGGCAATGCCGCCGAGTTCCTCGACCCCGTGTTCTCATCAGGCGTAACCATCGCGCTGCACTCCGCCAAACTCGCCGCCGACCTGTTGGCAAAACAGCTTGAAGGCGGTGCGGTAGACTGGGATGCCGAATTTGCCAAACCGCTGATGATCGGTGTGAACGCGTTCCGCACCTACGTCGACGGCTGGTACGATTTCCGCTTCCAAAACGTCGTGTACGCGCCCAACCGCAGCCCTGAAATCAGCCGCATGATTTCTTCCATTTTGGCAGGCTACGCATGGGATACCGAGAATCCGTTCGTGGCAAAATCCGAACAACGCCTGTCCACACTGGCGGCTTTGGTCGGCGACCTGAAAATCGAATAAAGGGGCAACCGACGCCCTCTCGCAACCGCTTCCGCCCCAGTGCGCCAATCGTTGTCCACTGGGGCAAGCTGTTTTATAGTGGATTAACTTTAAACCAGTAGGCGTTGCCTTGCCGTACTATCTGTACTGTCTGCGGCTTCGTCGCCTTGTCCTGATTTAAATTTAATCCACTATACATTTTCAGACGACCCCTGAAAAGGTCGTCTGAAATACTGTCCGACATCGGTTACAATACTTCCTTACTCCGCACCGACAAAGGAACCCCATGCGATTTCCAAGCCTAGCCCTTGCTGCGCTGACCCTTAGTGCCTGCGCCCTTTCCCCTTCCCTGCCTCATCCGCAAACTCTGCCGACGCTTGAGCAATCGGGTTTGTGGTTCAAGCTTGAGCAGACCGATGCTTCGGGCAATGCCGCCCAAACCAGCCTGCTGGCGGTTGAACAGTTGCCGGAGGGCATACGCTTTGTGCAGACCGACGCACTGGGTGCGCCCGTATCGCGCCAGTTTGTCAGCACAAAAGGCTGGAAAAACGACGGCTTCATCATGCCCAATTCCGCTTCGCGCCGCCTGTTTGCCGCGCTGCTGCCGCTGCTTGCCGCCGACCGCGCCGCCGAGCTGTATCCCGAAGTGGAACAAAAAACATCCGAACACAACACATTCTGCCCTGACGGCAACGGCGCGGTATTCCGTTATAAAGAACAAGATTTATGGTGCGTCGCACAAGATAACGGACGTTTCGTGATTGCCTTCCCCGACAAAACCCGTTGGACCGTCAGCCCGATCAAAGAAGAAGAATAATGAAATCCCCTGTTTACCTCAGCCGCCCCGCCGTAACCAGCGCGCTCGGCAGCGGCCTGCAAACCCATATCGACGCGCTGCTGGCGCCGTCTGAAACTTCGCCGCTGACGTTTTCCGACCAATGGGTCAAAGGCAAAAACTTCGCATTCGGCGCGGTAAGCGAAACGCTGCGCCCGCTGCCCGACAATCTGCCCGCCGCATACCGCAGCCGCAACAACCAACTGCTGTGGCACGCGTTGGAACAGATTGAAGACGACATCCATGCCGCCGTCCGCCGTTACGGCGCAGCGCGGACCGCCGTCATCATGGGTACATCCACCAGCGGCGCAGATGAAAATATGCCCTTGTTCCAACACGTTGCCGACGGCGGCAGCTGGACGGACAAACCATTCAACCAGCTTCAACACGAAATGGCATCGCCTTCGGAATTTGTTGCACACGTTTACGGCATTCACGGTCTGTGTTACGCCGTTTCCACCGCCTGCACATCGGGCGCGCGCGCCTTAATCAGCGCGGCTCGGCTGTTGCGTGCGGGTTTGTGCGACGCGGTCATTTGTGGCGGTGTCGATACCCTCTCGCCGTTGACCATCAACGGTTTCGCTTCGCTGGAAGTGCTTTCAGACGACCTCGCCAACCCGTTTTCCGCTAACCGCAACGGTATCAATATTGGCGAAGCCGCCTCAGCCTTCGTCATGACCCGCGATGCCGATTTCGGCGGCACGATGCAGCTGTTGGGCTACGGCGCAAGCAGCGACGCTTATCATATGTCCTCGCCCCGCCCCGACGGTTTGGGGGCGGCGCAGTCTTTTCAGGCAGCGCTGAACAATGCCGGTTTGCAGCCGCAGGACATCGGCTGGATTAATCTGCACGGCACCGGCACGAAACACAACGACAGCATGGAAAGCCGCGCCGTCGCCGACGTATTCGGCAGCCAAACCTTCTGTACTTCGACCAAGCCGCAAACCGGACACACGCTCGGCGCCGCCGGGGCCATCGAAGCCGCATTCGCCTGGGGCATCGCCGACCGCGGCTGCAACCCGCAGGGCAAACTGCCGCCGCAACAGTGGGACGGCATCCCCGACCCCGAACTGCCCGCCATCGCCCTGACCTACGGCAACAGCGTATGGCCGTCTGAAAAACGTATCGCCGCCAGCTCGTCTTTCGCCTTCGGCGGCAGCAATGCGGTATTGATTATTGGAGAATCAGCCGAATAAACCGCTTCCGGCTTTGCCTCAACGATATAGTGGATTAACTAAATCAGGACAAGGCGACGAAGCCGCAGACAGTACAGATAGTACGGCAAGGCGAGGCAACGCCGTACTGGTTTAAAGTTAATCCACTATAATCCACTATAGTGCGGCAAAGCGAGGCAACGCCGCACTGGTTTAAAGTTAATCCACTATAAAAAGGTCGTCTGAAAACAGTTTTGGGTAACTGTTTTCAGACGACCTTTTCCCTTGCTGCGGCCAAACCCGCTCAAGCATGGTTCGGCTTGACGTTTATCCTAATTGGCTGCGTTGACGCACAAAGAATCAATCTTGCCCGCGCGCGGGAAGCGGATGGTGTAGCGTCCTTTTTGGTTGATTTCGGCAAAGCTGAAGCGGTCTTCAGGCGTATCGCCGTCCGCGCCCACTTCCAAAGCAACGCGTTTGCCTTTCGGGTCTTTCACGACCACATTAGGGCTGACGGGCGCGAATGAAAGCATCAAACCATTGTCTTCCGTCACTTTAAAGCTGTACACCTCGCCGCGTTTGACCTTCATAGGTTGGTCGATGCAGCCCGTTTCATTCAAGGGCAAATTTTTTTCCGCATAAGCAAAAGCGGTGCTGCCCAAGCCCAAAGCAAGCATCAGGGAAAAACTCAGAGATTTCATACGGTTTCCTTTGAGATTTAAATATTCAAACGAAGCGGGATTATAGCACTGATTATTTGGCATCCGCGCTAGGCGAGACGAAAAATAATCCAACCAACATAAAACTCAACCATCCCTCCGTTCCAACACCTTCCTCGCCGCTTCCACGCCCCAATACAAGGCTTCTTCGAATACCGAATAGCCACTTAAATCGCTGTGGGCAAACAGCAATCCTGACGCGCGGTTTCTGATTTTTAACAAAGATTCGTCGTTCAGATAACCGACTTTCGGTACGCTCATGCCGTGTCCGCGTACCGTAACATCAACGTGGGAAACGTGTTGCCAGAAGCTCTCTCCGTAGGCGGCGATCAAATCTTTGGCGGCCAAGTCGCGCAGTTCTTCGTCGGAGGCTTCGAGCAGTTGGCGGCGGACGGCTTGCGGGGTGTCGTGGTTAAGCGCGGCGTAGGCGGTGAAGATGGTGCGTTCGGGGCGGGCGACGCGGATGAGCTGGTTGGTGGCGACGACGTAGCCGAGCCCCTGGCTGCCGTAGATGACGTTATCCCACGCCGTTTCGCTGTTGCTTTTTTCTTTCGGGAAGCTGTGCAGCTCGAAATTGGCGACCAACCACGGGGCGTATTCGGGAATGTTCAAACCGTATTGCGCGGGATTTTCGACGATGCGGGCGGCGACCATCAACGGCATGGCGGAGATAACGTGTTGCGCGGTCAGGGCGACGGTTTCGCCGCTTGAATTGTCACGCAGCCAAACTTCAATACGGTCGTCTGAAAGCAGTTTGATTTTGACGGCGGATGCGTTGACGGAAGCGGGTTTGTCTAGGCGGATGCGGTTTTCAGACGACCATTGCCAACCTTCCTGCAAACCGGCATGGCGGCGCAAGCTTTCGGAAAGGTGCGCCAAACCTTCGGGCCAGGTCAGGACGGTTTCCGCGCTGTTTCGGGCAGAGAAGTAATGCAGTCCGGCAAAGGCGGATACTTGCGCTATGCCCTGCCCGTAATCGTCGCGGCAGCAGTAATCGAGATACCACAAGAGTTCGGGCGAGGTGTAGCCTTCTTGCGTAAGCCATTGTTTAAACGTCAGGCTATCGAGTTTGCGCCACGTTTCGTCCGCCGATGACAGGGCTATCGGAATGGCGAAAATCTTTTTGCCGTCGCTGCCGTAAGCCTGTTTCAGACGACCGATTAAATCAAAAAAACGTTTGGAATCCGCATCTTCTTTCGGCAACAGGTGTTCCTGCCATTTATCCTGATACAAAAGGCGCGACTCGGGCGCGTAAACCAAATCAGTTTCCCTGAACCTACCGTCCGATTGCAAGATACCAAAATCCGCCAGCATCTCGCGCACATACGCGCTCTCTTTCGACGGCAACGCAAGATAATGCGCGCCGCTCGGCGCTTGCAGGCCGTCTGAAGCGGCGTAGGCGGCATTATTGCCGTTTCGTTCGAACCCTTCCGCCAACAATACATCACGATGACCGTGTTTCGCCAAATACCACAACGCCCCCAACCCCGCCGCGCCGCCGCCGAGTATCAGCGTATTGCATTCGTAACGGCGGCTCGGCAGGCTGAGTAATTTCCCATCGCGCAACAAATGCCCCAACGGCAGCCCGACGCGGTTGACGGAAACCGGCGGTTTGCGGTTGAGACGTTGGTAAGTCAGCCAAGAGAAAGAGGACGCGGCGGCAAGCGCGGCGGTGTAACTGAGAAATTGACGGCGTGTCGGCATGGAGTTGAATGTCGGTTTATGGTTCTGACAGGTCGTCTGAAAACATCAAGACGGTTTCAGACGACCTTTTGATGAAATGTTTCCATCAATTTTGTTTGACTGAGGATGCTTGTTGGAAACGTTTTTTATTAAGCAGGGTATCAATGAAAAAATCAATTCGTTTCCCATCAAAAAACACAGCCCCTTTGATGTTTTTACATACCGGATCCCGCGAAACATACGAAAATCCATTATCCTCTTCTGAAACGTCTGATTCTTGAATGATGCCACTGATATTTTTGAGACATTGTCTATATACCGCTTCTCGTTTGGCATTGTCTTTCATCCACTCGCTGTACTGTTTTTGCTTTTTCTCCTGCAATACTAACCTGTAAAACATCCCAATTCTTGGAAACTCTTCTTCATATTTGGCCTCTGAAATCGAGAGCTCTTCTACAGTCTGATCCTGAAATTTTTTAAAGAGCACACGGATATGTATCTGGCACGATACGCCTTTTACCCAGTTTATTGATGCCTTACCACCACTACAATGCTCTGCTTCTTCCGCAATCAATTCATCGATACTTTTTTTCTGCAACTCTTCCTCTAGAGACTTGGTTTTGTCAGCAAGTACCTGTCCCAATGCGATGTCAATTAATACCGGCTCCCTCTCTTCCGTACCCAATGCATCAGTTACCATGCGCGAATGGTCTTCTTTCATGATACTTTCGAAGTCTTGCCAAGGTATTTGGGCATATTTCTGCGCCAAAATTTCTTTGATTTTTGCAACTTCAGGTGATTTTTCCAGCCGCTCCCATTCTGGCCGTTCCCCCTCTTTCTTTTTCAAATTTTGTTTGATCTGTTTTATCAGAATTTCTCTGTCAACAGCCTTGCTTAAATTTATAGGCAGCTCCAACTGCTCCATGACCCGATTCGCAATGGCGCATTCTGGAGCAAACACATAATAGTAGGAAGAGTCTTCGTATTCGGATTCGTCAACTTGGGTTACTGCAACTTTATCCTTAAGTTGTTTAAAGCATCTTCTGTATTCAGCCTCGAGTTTGCCATGGTCCAACATTAATGTCTTCTCAATGTTCTTCCAATCTGCCTCTGTGGCGGCGCGGTAGGCGGCTGTCAAGATGGGCGTAGGAATGTGCCTGCCGTCGCTATATCCTAATTCTATATGCACAAGTTCAAATAATGTCTTTTCTGAGAATTTCTCTTTTAAAACATAATAATAAGCGTTACACAAAGGAATATGATCCCAAGCTTCCTTCTGGCAGCTTTGCGGGATTTCTTTGGTCAGTGTTTCGATATTTTTTGTTTTCAATTCATTCAAAAGCGGCGCCGCCTTATCAGCAAAGATGCGGTCTATGGCTTCTCTTTTAGCCTGTTCTTCCAACGAACTGTCGGCAGTTATGGAGTGGACGGATTCTTGATGTAAAGCCTTGGAATAGAATGTGTTCCAATCTTCATCGGCATATTTCTTTTCCCATTCGGTTTTGAATTGCATGGCTTGCTTTTCAATTTTTTGATTAAGCGCTTCTTTTTCCGCATTTTCTTTCTGCCATTCATGAAGCGGTTCTGCGGAGTCAACAGCCGTCCATGCGGAGAAACAGGGTAATAACTCAGTGTTGTCAGGGTTCAACATCAAAAGATCGTCGGGATACGCCGCAATCATTTGTCGTCCATCGGCGTTTTCTATATCAACGCCCGCCTTCTTAAACACGTCGTCTTTCAAACATTGTTCTTTTTTAGCTTTGGCTTCGTCGAGATGCTGGAAATAATACACGCGGTCTTTGACGGGAGGCGTGATGGGGGCCGAATTTGGCTGACTGATACACGCGCCTAACGAGAGGGCGGATAAAGCGAGGATGGCAGAAGTGCGTAAGTGCATTGTTAGTTCCTTGGTCAGGATATTTTTAAAATTTAAAAATGGGGTCGTCTGAAAACGTAAAGACGGTTTCAGACGACCTTTTGATGAAATGTTTCCATCAATTTTGTTTGACTGCGGATGCTTGTTTGAAACGTTTTTTATTAAGCAGCGTTTCAGTAAAGTAGTCGAAACGTGACTCTTCAACTGGAAGACCAGAGCTAAACGCTAGACATCCCGGCGCCCGCCTAGCATACGAAGAAGCACTATCCTCTTCTGAAATATATGATTTTTCGATGATTCCACTGATATTTTTGATACATTGCCTATATGCCGCTTCTCGCTTGGTATTATCATTGCTCAGTTCAAGGTATTGTTTTCTCTCTTTTTCATGCAATGCCAAAGAGTAGGCTGTATAAACCCGTGAAAGCCCCTCTTCATCTTTATTTTCATATTTATCTTTTGAAGCGGAAAGCTCTTCTAACGTCTGATTCTGAAATTTTTTTGAGAGAGCGCGGGAATATGCATCACATTGACTATCTGCTAACCAATCTATTTTTCTTTCATCGCGACAGCTGGCAGGTATTTCGGCAATCAGTTGATCGATGCTTTTTTTCGCCAATTCATCCACGAGAGGCTGGATTTTGTCAGTAAACACCTGGTTCAATGCTATGACCATTATCTGATGCTGCTTTTGTTTCTGCTTCTGTTCCTCTTTCGTACCCGAGAAAATGTCTGCTATAGTCGTCGGATAGTCTTTTTCTACGGTACTTATGAAATTTTGCCAAGTGAAATTTTGCCAAGGTGTTTGGGCGTATTTCTGAGCCAAGATTGTTTTGGTTTGTGCGACCTCAGGCGTTTTTTCCAACTGCTCGTATTCTTTTTCGTGGTTTGCTTCCGTTTCCCAGATGTGTTTGCCTAACTTCATCCATACTTCTCTGTCAACAACCTTACTTAAATTGGATGGCAGCTCCAACCTTTCCATGACTTGATTCGTAATGACGCATTCTGGATAAAGTTCTGAATAAAAGGAAAAGGTGTAATCTCCGGTTTTATCCATCTGGAACGGTGTTGCTGCTATTTTACCGCCGATTTTTTTAGTACATTGCATATATTCGGTATTGAGTTTGCGATAGTCCAGCATTAATGCTTTATCCATTCTTTTTGAATTTCCCTCCACCGCAGAACGGTAGGCAGCTGACAAAACGGGAGCAGACAAATGCTTGGCACCTTTATATTGTTTTTCCATACCCGCCAATTCGGATAATGTTTTTTCTGAGAATTTATCCTTTAAAACATGATAATAGGCTTTACACGAAGGAATAAGGTCCCAAGCTCCCTTACGACAGCTTTGTGGAATTTCTTGGGCCAATGTTTCAATGTTTTTTGTTTTCAATTCATTCAAGAACGGCTCTGCCTTATCGACAAAAATGCGGTCGATGGCTTCTCTTTTGGCCCGATCTTCCAATCGGTTTTTTCTATTCCGCGCTTGAACAGATTCTTTACGCAAAGCCTCGGGATAGAATGTGTTCCAATCTTCATTGGCGTATTTCTTTTCCCATTCGGCTTTGAACTGGCTGACCTGCTTTTCAAATTTTTGATTAGTCGCTTCTTTTTTCGCATTTTCCTCCTGCCATTTGCGCAACGGTTCTGCAGCATTGTTTGCCGTCCATGCGGCGAAACAGGGGGATAATTCGGTGTTGCCGGGATTGAGCATCAAAATATCGTCGGGATACTCCGCAATCATTTGTCGTTCATCGGCGTTTTCCATATCAACGCCCACCTTTTTAAACACGCCGTCTTTCAAACATTGTTCGTTTTTAGCTTTGGCTTCGTCGAGATGCTCGAAATAATAGATGTAGTCTTTGACGAATGGGTTGATGGGTGTTGATGATGAAGAACTGGTGGGTGCCGAACTTGGGTTGCTGATACACGCGCCTAAAGAGAGCACGGATAAAAAGAGGATGATGGAAGTGCGTAAGTGCATTTTGGTTCCTTGATGTTCTTAGTGAGGATATTTTTGGGATTTTAAAATGAGGTCGTCTGAAAACAGATTGAGCCTGTTGAACTGGCCCCCAAATCTTGGACACTCATAAAAGCCTATTCAGGCGCTCTGTGCAAGCTGGGTTCTGTATGCGACAGGACTCAGCTTTTTCAATTTCAAACTGCAACGCTCCCGGTTGTAGTAATCCATATAGTCATCTATCTGCTTCATCAATTCATCTACCGTCAATTCACCTGCGTTATAGAAACACTCCGTCTTCAACACCGCAAAGAAGCTTTCCATCGGCGCATTGTCCCAACAGTTCGCCTTTCGCGACATGCTTTGAACCATGGAATGTTGGGCAAGTAATTCCCTATACCCCGCCGTACGGTACAGCACGCCTTGGTCGGAATGCAGCATCGTTCCTTCGCCGGTTAGACTGGGTGCGGCTTTTTCGAGCATTTCCTTCACCATTTCACTGTCGGCTCTGCGGCTCATGGCGTAGGCGACGATTTCCCGGTTGAACAAGTCCAAGATTGGCGAGAGGTACAGTTTGCCGTCCTTTCCTTTGAGTTCGGTCACGTCTGTCAGCCATTTTTCGTTGGGCTTTCGGGCTGTGAACCGGCGTTTGAGGAGGTGTTCCGATATTTCGCCCATGGCGGGATGGCGGTAGGCTTTTTTCGCCCGTATTTTGGCTTTCAGCCCCATCTGTTTCATTAACCGAGCTGCTTTTTTGCGGTTCCAATCCAATGCTGCGGCAATGCGCCTTTGCCCGTAGCGTCCTTTGTGCCGCCGGTAGGTTTCGATAAGGAGGGCTTTGTCGGCTTCATCGGGGTCGGGTCGGTCTTGGTGGTGGTAGTAAAAGCTGCTTTTGGGCAGGTTTGCGATATGCAGCAGGTATTTGAGCGGGTGTTGCGCCCTCAGTGCTTGGACGGTTTGGCTTTGTCCTTTTCGGTCTGCTTTTGGCTGAGGGCTTTTAACTCCTTTAGGTAGGCGGCCTCTGCGCGCATATAGCACAACTCTTCGATAAGCTCTGCCTGTGTTTTTTCATGGTCGGGTTTGTCGGCGATGAAGGGGTTTTTGCGGTGTTCGGTCATGGTTTTGGATTGGGGACGTTCGAGTGCGCCGATACCACCTTCCTGATGGGCGCGTATCCATCGTCTCAGGTGGGTTCGGGAAATGCCGTAGTGGTCTGCGGTACGCTGTTGGCTGCGTATATGCAGGTAGTGGAGTACGGCTTGGTATTTGAAGTGTAATGTATATTTGCTCATAAAAAAACTGCACCTTGTGAGTTGGAGGGGATGTCCAACTTTTGGGGTGCAGTTCATGTTTCAGACGACCTTTACAGGTTTTATTGTTCTATTGGCGGCTGCGTATCGTCCAGTATTCCTTCGCCACGTTGCGCAACTGTCCAAACGGCCCGTTCCGCCGCCAATTCCCTGCACAATACTTCCTTCACTTTTTCCAACTTCATGCCGCCGCAGATAAATGCGTCTATGGCGGCGAAGCGGTGTTCCGGCCAAGTGTGGATGCTGATGTGGGATTCGGCGAGCAATAAGATGCCGGTAATGCCGCCTGCACCGCCAAAGGTGTGGAAACGTTCGGCGAGAACGGTGGCTTCTGCGGCTTGGGCAGCGGCTTTGAGGACGGTTTTCAGACGACCTTCGTCTTTCAAGACAGCTTCATCACAGCCATATAAATCTAAAAGACCGTGATTGCCGGGGATATGGGTCATTTATGGCCTCCGGAGAAACCTCCGCCGCCGTAATAGCCGCCGGAATGCATACGCGAGCCGTCGGATTCGGAAGAGCCGTAGCTGATGATCATGGAGATGATGATGATAATGGTGCTGAAAATGATGTAAGTGGCTCTCGACATGTTAATCCTCGTCCTCGTCTTCTTTGCCCATAGTCCACAACAACCAAGTTCCTATAAAGATGACGGTAAATGAGGCAGAGTTGCCGTCGGTCAGCAGCGCAGGAAGGTTGACGACAACCAAGATGGCGATCATGACAAACCGCAATTGGTTATCGACCCCGTCTGCGTTCATTTTTGCCGTGTATCTGGGCGCTTCCGCCTGCAAACCGAAAGCGCCGGCAACTTTGCCGTAGGTAGTGCGCGTGCTTTTACTCCATGCCAGCTCGTGTTCGGTCAGCTCGGCACACAGTTTGCTGTTGCTGCCGACTTGGTAGTCGGTGTAATACGCCAAATCACCCGAACGGATATGCCAATAAAACGCGCCGGCAGCGACTTCGACTTTGCCGCCGTAGGAATAAAGTTCATCACAACCTTGCGGTTTGCGGGCGCTGTTTAAACGTGGCCAGTTATTTTGAGTTTCGGATTGGCTCCACTCGCCGTCGGACGATTCGACCAACCACGCAAAGCCTTTCTGCGGATTGTAAAGCAGGTATTCGACCCACCAACCGACCGGCGTCAGTATCCGCCGTTTGCCTTCAAACATATATTCATAAGTCGCATCGGGATCCAGCTCGGAATACCTGACCGCACCCATCACAAAATAATCATTGTTATTCAGACGACCTTGCTTGCCAATAGGCAGGGTAAACAGTTTATCCTGCGACACACGCATGGCGTTGGCAGTAATCAGCCGCGCTTTTTGTTTGCCGACTTCCAATTCGCTGCCGCAGCTCGGGCAAATCAGAAAATCGGTGACACCGCTCAACCAATGGACGGACGATCCGCAATTCGGACAATTTTCCGAATGATGGCTGCCTTTCAGACGACCTGCTGTTTCACGGATTTGGTCGTCGGTACGGGTATTTTGCAGCTTCAGTTCATTTAAACCGACCATACTGCCGTAATAGATTTCGGGAGGATCCTCGCCGTAATCTATCGTCAGGAAAAGACCGGCGTGTCGCCAGTCTATGACTTTGCTTGTCGTATCTTCAGTCAGCTTAAACGGCAATTCGCCCTGCGCCGCCGATTTTCTGAGGCTGATTTCACGTTTATCCGACGGAACAAAGTTTTTATTTTGGAAATTGAAATTGCAACCGCCCGGCACGACATCGTGAAACTTCGGTACCACTTCAGTCGTCTCGACCAAGCGCGTCATGGAATACAGGTCTCCGGATTCAGACAGCCAACCGGTTTGCCCGTCATCAAACAGCGCATACCATTCGTTCCACACGCCGTCGTCGTATTGCACCTGAAGCCGTCCGACCAAGGTAAATGGGCGGGTAACGTATGTCCCTGTCGTGCCGATTTGAAGCGGGCTGAAATCTTCCAACAAAGCGGAATCGCGTCCGGAATCGACGATACTGTCATCCTGCCGCACCAGCATGCTGTTGCAGTAGCCGCACACCAGCGTAACGGCTGTCGCGGAATGCGCCTCAACAGGCGCGCCGCAGCTCGGGCAGTCGGTTTTGAAGAATGGGGTGTTTGACATGAATTTTCTTTTTCGGAATTTCAGACGACCTGGGACAAACCGATACAGGCTTCAGCCGATGCTTAAAAAATACTGGCAAATAAATATCTTGCCGCATTTTCCAAAACGCAAACAGCGTTCGCACTATCCGTATGCCGATGCAGACTGCAGCAAACAAGCAGTCGGCAGCAATATGATTGTATAGTAAAACAAAACGGCTTGGGTACGGAATCAGGCAAGCACAGCCGCATCCTACCGAATTTAACCCATCTATACGACAAAGGTCGTCTGAAAACCTACCTCCATTCTATCTATGTCCCACTATTTTAGGAATTTACGCCATAACTTGATTCGCTTCCTTTATCCTAAAACTTCAGAAATAGTCAAATTGATATTGTTATTTATTACAAATGCTGTATTATTCTCGGAAAATATAACAAATAAAATAATAACATCTTAAATCCCTAAATATCTCCTTTATCCGTCATTCAGACGACCTCATTCCACAGATTTTCGATTTTCAATCCTTTAAGCCATTTATAGGGCTTGTTCGTTAAATTTTGCGCGTTTTAAATTTGGAGAATCGATGTGAATTTCGACTATATAGCCCACATCAGAAAATCGGACCAAAAACCACAACCTTTGCAGACTCACCTGACCGAAGCCGCCGCTATCGCAAAATTATTGGCGACTAAGTTAAATTTAGAACAAGCAGGCGAACTGCTTGGGTTGATGCACGATTTTGGCAAATATTCCCAAAAATTCCAAAACTACATTCGCAGGGTTAATAATATTGGGTTCAATTTTGATCAAGATGACGAAGATAGTTTTAAAGGAGGAGACCATTCCACCGCCGGAGCACAATGGGTTTATCGCAAATTGAGGAAGTTTGGCGCAGCACAGGGTATCGGCGAATTGTTCGGACAAATGCTGGGTTTGTGCATTGCATCACACCACGGCGAAGGCTTGATTGACTGTTTGGATGGAGAAGGTAATCAGAAATGGATTGAGCGGTTTAATAAAACTGATGAACTGACACATTTGGTGGAATGCGAACGAAATGCTGATGAAGTCGTTCAGCAAAAAGCATATGAATTGGCAGGAGAAAACCTGATTCGCAGCCTGCTCAAAGCAGTGAAACCGATTCTTTCCGATCCAACAAGCAACGACAAAATCAAAGAATTTTACCTCGGCTGCCTGACCCGTTTCCTGTTTAGCTGCCTGATTGATGCTGACCGTATCAACAGTTCGGATTTTGAACGGGAAGCGCAAAAAGAAGTCCGCCGCTTGGCGGAAAAACCAGATTGGCAATCAGCAATTGATAAATTGGAAGCCAAATTAGCAGGTTTTGAAAATCGTCCTGCCGAAGAAATCAAACCTATTGACGAAATCCGCCGCAAAATTTCAGACGACTGTCTAAAAAGAGCATCAGATTCTCAAGGCATTTATACACTCACAGTACCGACCGGTGGCGGCAAAACATTGGCCAGTCTGCGCTACGCTCTGCATCATGCGCAAAAGCACAATCTTGACCGCATCATCTACATCATTCCCTATACTTCCATCATTGATCAAAACGCGGAAGAAGTCCGTAAAATTTATTGTTTAGATTTGAAAGAAGATGACAATGGTGAATTTCATTCATGTAGAGAATGTTCAGAATGTGAGAAGTGGGTGCTCGAACACCACTCCAATTTAGAACCCGAAAAGCAAAGCTGGCAGGACAAACTGCTGTCCGAAAACTGGGATAAGCCCATTGTATTTACCACGATGGTGCAGTTTTTGGATGCTTGGTTCGGCGGCGGTACGCGCGGCGCGCGGCATATCCACCCGATGACCAATGCGGTGCTGATTTTTGATGAAATCCAAACCCTGCCCGTGAAATGCGTACATTTGTTTTGCAATGTGCTGAACTGGTTGACGGCATTTGGCAAAAGCACGGCGGTTTTGTGTACGGCGACGCAGCCTTTGCTCGGTGAATCGGGTTTGCAGAATTTCCCTGAAGGCAAAAGGGAAAGCATTGCCGCGCGCGGTTTGTTAAAGCAGCCTGCACATGCCGAAATTATGGGAACTGATGAGCAAAGAGAAGAGCTTTATAAAAAGTTATCGCGCGTAGAAATCCGATTCAACGAAAAATCAGGCGGTTGGAATGTGGATGAAGCGGGCGCGTTTTTGCTGGAACAGTTTCAGACGACCCCAAGCTGCCTATTTATCGTCAATACCAAAAAATGGGCGCAGGAGCTTTATCAATATTGCCAAAGGCAAAATATGCCGTCCGAATCCTTATTCCATCTCAGCACCAACCAATGCGCGGCGCACCGCAAAGCGATTTTTGACACCATCAAAGCTCGTCTGAAAAACAAAGAACCCGTTATCTGCATCAGCACCCAGTTGATTGAAGCAGGCGTGGATATTTCAATGGCTTGCGTGATTCGTGCCTTAAGCGGATTGGACAGCATTGCCCAAGCGGCAGGGCGTTGCAACCGGCATGGCGAGAAAAAAGGCAAAGGGCTGGTGTGGGTGTTGAATTTGCAGGAGCAGGATTTTACGCGGATATTGCCCGATATTCAGGCAGGCAAAACCCATGCCGAACGCGTGTTTCGCGATTTTGCCGGGCAGGATATTTTGCAGCCAGAAGCGATGAAGCGATATTTTGAATATTATTTTTACCAGCGCAGTGATGAAATGTTGTATTCCGTCAAAAACAGCGAAACAGGTTCACTGCTGGATTGGCTGAGCGATAATAAAAACAATCCTGGCGGTAATATAAATATAAATAACCGCAGAACTGGAAAAATCCAACTGCTGATGCAATCCTTCAAAAGCGCAGGGCGTGCTTTCCAAGCCATAGACGCGCCGACACACGCCGTGATTGTGCCGTATGGTGAAGGTGCGGAACTCATTGCCAAACTCTGCGGCGAATGGGATCCGAAAGAAATGTATGACGCAAAGAAAAAAGCCCAGCGTTACAGCGTGAACGTCTTCCCCAACGTTTGGGATAAATTGCAAAAAGAAAACGCCCTGTATGAAACCATTGAAGGTTCGGGCATTTATTATTTGAATGAACGCTATTACAACGATGAATTCGGCTTGTCTTTGGACGAAACAAGCGAAATGACTTTTTACGATTTATAGGAGCAATATGGACAGCAAAATCAGTTTCCGCGTATGGGGGCGGCAAGCCTTGTTTACCGACCCCGTTACCAAAATTGGCGGCGAAAAATTCAGCTACCAAGTGCCGACATACGAAGCCATTAAAGGTATCGTTAAAAGCATCTATTGGAAACCCACGTTGATTTGGCATATCGACCGCATCCGCGTGATGAGACCCATCCGGACCCAAAGCAAATCCACTAAACCTCTGGACTGGAACGGCGGCAACACTTTGGCGATTTACACCTTTTTGCAGGACGTGGAATACCAAGTGGAAGCCCATTTTGAATGGAATGAGCATTGGGAAGAATTGGCAGGCGACCGCAATTTCGGCAAACATATCGCCATTGCCAGAAGAATGTTGGAACGCGGCGGACGGCAGGATATTTTCCTTGGTACGCGCGATTGCCAAGGCTATGTTGAACCTTGTGAGTTTGGCAAAGGAAAAGGATTTTACGACGAAAGAGATAATTTAGATTTCGGTCTGATGTTCCACAGCTTCGGCTATCCCGAAGAAACCGGAAAGCCTGAATTGGTAAGCCGTTTTTGGATGGCCAATATGAAAAACGGTGTGATTGAATTCCCCAGTGTAAACGAAAGTGCAGGCTGCCTGAAAACCCGATTTATCCGCAAAATGCAGCCTGAAAAACCGTTCAAGCGCGGCGAAAACGTCAAGCCTGTGGAAGATGAAGCCAAGGAGCTGGAATTATGAGTTGGATGCAGAAACTTTATCGGACGTATGAAAGCATTTTGGAACAGGGTGTTACTGATGATGCCGAGCCGCTGACGCCGGTCGGGCATACCATCCAAAACGCGCACATCGTCATCGTGATTGACGGTCAGGGCAATTTTCAGACAGCACGCGTGATGCCGCCGAAAACGGCGATTCTGCTGCCTGCCACCGAGTCGTCTGAAAACCGAACCAGCGGCGAAGCCCCGCATCCGCTTGCCGACAAAATTCAATATGTCGCCAAGGATTACGTCGATTACGGCGGAGAAAAGAAAGCCTATTTTGACGGCTACCTGAAACAACTCAAAGCATGGTGCGAATCGCCTTTTGCCCATCCTAAAGTGCAGGCTGTGTTGCACTATGTTGCCAAAGGGCGAGTGGTTGCCGATTTGGTGGAAGCAGGCATATTTCAGCTCGATTCCGGTAACAAAGTACTGAACAAATGGGAAGCCGAAGGCGATGCACCGTCGATTTTCTCCGTGCTACCCAAAACTAAAGGCGAAATCGAATTCGGCTCGGCATTGGTGTGCTGGCAGGTGGAAATTGCAGGTGACGTACACAGCCAAACGTGGACAGACAAAACCATACAGCAATCTTGGGCGGATTACGTTGCTTCGGAAAAAGCCGAAAAAGGTTTTTGCTTGGTGCAGGGCGAAGAAGCCGTCATTTCCACTATGCATCCCGCCAAACTGCGCCACACGGGCGACAAAGCCAAGCTGATTTCTTCCAACGATACGGCGGGTTACACCTTTCGCGGGCGTTTTGCCACTGCCGAAGAAGCAGCTAGCGTATCGGCAGACGTATCCACCAAGGCGCACAGCGCGCTGCGTTGGCTGATTTCCCGCCAAGGCATCCGAAACGGTGACCAAGTTACCGTCGCTTGGGCAATCAGCGGCAAACCCGTCCCATCGCCGATGAAAGATATTTCTACTGAATTGGATTGGGCGGATATGGACAACTGGGACATTAGTGCGGTTGAAAATCCCGATGAAATTGCCGCCCAAAGGCTACCTGAAAATTCGGAAGCGTCCCCCGATTGGTCAGTAAATATCGGGCGTGCTGCTGCACAAATTATCAAAAAGAAACTGCACGGCTATCAGGCAGAATTGAAAGCCCACGAACAAATCTCCCTGATTATGCTCGATTCTGCCACGCCGGGGCGCATGGCATTGACTTATTACCAAGAGTTTCTGCCTGCCGATTATTTCGCCAATTTGGATGCATGGATTGACGATTTTTCTTGGTATCAGCGTTACAGCATTGAAGTCCAAAATGGCAAAAAAAACGACAAGCGCACCCAATGGCGTTTCGTCCCGCCGTCGCCTTACAGCATTGCCGAAGCCGTGTACGGCAAATCCCTGTCCGACACGCTCAAAAAACAACTTTACGCCCGCCTTCTACCCGTTATCGCAGGCGGAATATCCGTGCCGATTCCCGAAGATTTGGTGCGTCAAAGTTTTCAGGCAGCCTGCAATCCTAATGGCTGCGAAAACTGGGAATGGCAAAGAAACATCGGCGTCGCCTGCGCCCTATACAAAGGCTGGCGCGCTCGTCATCACGATTTATCACAACGGAGAACTTACCCTATGAGCTTGGATACCCAAAATCGCTCGCGCGATTATATATTTGGTAGATTACTGGCAGTTGCCGAACACTTAGAACGCACCGCGTTGAGAATAGCCAACGAAACCCGTGCAACCAACGCAGAAAACTACATGCAGCGTTTTGTTATGCGTCCGTTTCATACCTGGGAGCAGCTTGAAACCAATCTGAAACCGTATAAAGACCGATTGCGTAAAGACTACCCAGTTAGGATTTCGGAAAAATTTGTTTTAACCAGCCCGATAGGCTTTTTGAACAATCGAGAAAACGAAATTAATCAGCTTATATGCGTGCTGGATGATTTGAAACAGGAAGGATGCGATTTAGACAAACCTTTGGAACCGGAGTTCCTATTGGGATACCACAGCCAAAAAATGGCGTATCGCAACAAATCCAACCAACCCGAGCAAGAAGTAACCGAAACCCACGAATAACCTATTTAAAGGAAAACTAAAATGAGCTTAACCAAAAAAATCGACTTCGCCTTAATCCTGAAAGTAACCAACGCCAACCCAAACGGCGACCCCTTAAACGGCAACCGCCCACGTGCTGATTTCCAAGGTTTTGGCGAAATGACCGACGTATGCCTGAAACGTAAAATCCGCGACCGCCTGCAAGACAGTGGCGAGAGCATTTTTGTGCAATCGGACGAAAAGAAAACCGACGGCATGACCAGCCTGGCCAACCGCGCCAAAGACAAAGATGTCGGCTTGGGTGCGGATGCCTTTAACGCCAAAAAAGCCAACAAAGACGATACCGCCAAAAAAGCCTGCGAAAAATGGCTAGATGTGCGCAGTTTCGGGCAGGTCTTCGCATTCAGCGGCGACGGCAGCAGCGGCATTTCCATTGCTGTGCGTGGGCCCGTTACCATTCAATCCGCATTCAGCGTTGAGCCGATTAACATCACCAGTACCCAAATCACCAAAAGCGTCAGCGGCGAAGGCGACGGTACGAAAAAATCTTCCGACACCATGGGCATGAAACACCGCGTCGATCAGGGCGTGTACGTTGCCTTCGGCGCAATGTCGCCGCAGCTTGCCGAGCGCACCGGCTTTTCAGACGACGATGCCGAAAAAATCAAAGCCGTACTCACCAAACTCTTTGAAGGAGACGCATCTTCCGCCCGCCCCGAGGGCAGCATGCAGGTGCTGAAACTTATCTGGTGGGAACACAACAGCAAAGCAGGGCAATATTCTTCCGCCAAAGTGCATAGCAGTCTGAAAGTGAATGCCGATGGCAACTATGAACTGGAAAACCTTGACGGTTTAACTCCGCAGGAAATTGACGGTTTCTAAAGCATTCAAAAAGATGACCGCACTTTTAACCGAAAGCCAAAGGGAAAATCAGGACACGCGCCTGATTCCCCTTTCCGCCCTGCAACACTATGCCTTCTGCCCGCGTCAATGTGCCTTGATTCACAACGAGCAGGCGTGGGCGGAGAACTATTTGACCGCGCAGGGCAAGGCGTTGCATGAGCGGGTGGATTCGGGCGAGCCGGAAACGCGCAAGGGCGTACGCTTTGAGCGGACGGTGCATGTGTCGGCGGAGAAACTGGGCATCAGCGGCGTATTGGATTTGGTGGAAGTGGACACGAAAACAGGCCGTCTGAAACCCGTGGAATACAAACGCGGCAAGCCCAAACCCGACCCGATGGACGAAATCCAGCTTTGCGCCCAAGGCTTGTGTTTGGAAGAAATGACGGGGCAAACCGTCTCTGAGGGCGCGCTGTGGTATATGCAAACCCGCCACCGCGTCCCCGTTGTGTTTTCAGACGACCTGCGCGCCCAAACACTCGCCACCATCACCGCCGTGCGCGAACTTCTAAACAGCGGACAAACCCCACCGCCTAACTACGGCAAACGCTGCAAAGCCTGCTCGCTGGTGGAGATTTGCCAGCCTGAGTTACTGGGGAAACGGGATAGGAATGTGGGGTATGTGGTGGGGTTGTTTGAGTTAGACAATAACTGAATTTATTTTATTTTTGAGGTAATTAATATGGCAAATTGGGAAACATACCGTATTTCTGATGTGATTAATGAAATTGATGAAGGTAAATATGTCTTACCTGTGATTCAAAGGTCTTTGGTATGGACAGAAGAAAAAATGGAATTATTATTTGACACCTTATTAAAAGGAGATAGTTTCAGTGGTGTGATAGCCATAGAAGAAGAAAAAGGTAAGATGCCTTTATTCAATTATCGTCGATTCAGCAAAACTGGCGAACTGGTTAATAGTAAAGAAATTGATAAATTAGAACAAACTCAATTTTTTATCATTGATGGACAACAGCGGTTACAAACTTTTTATATGGGATTAATGGGCAGTGTAAATGGAAAATATTTATATTTTGATTTATATAGTAACTATTTATCTCAATACGAGTTCAAATTTGAAAAAGACAAAAGTTCATTACCGTCATCATCTAAAGATGATGGCAGGAGCCTATCAAGACAGTTATGGTATGGGGCTAGTACATTATTAAACAAATTAAAAGATACCGATGATGACGATCAAGTTGCGGATGAATTAATTGATGATTTTGATGTTAAAGATGAGTTGGAAAGAGAACATATCAAAAAGAATATTAGAGCATTTTATAAAAATATTATTTCTTCGCGTAGCCTTGGTGTTTCTATTGTAAATATCAATAAAACCAGACCGGATCTTGAAAATAGACAGCGTATTGTGGAATTGTTTAGAAGACTGAATGATGGTGGTACAAAATTATCTTCATTTGATTTAGTTGCCTCTATTTTAAAAGGCTTTGATTGGAGGATGGAGGGCTTTCTAAGAGAGATTTTATCTCAATATGATGATATTGGTCTGACACAAGATAATTTGATTAAACTCATATTTATTCTGCAGGACAATCATAATAAAGAAATGGCTAATATAGAAGATACTGATGCCAATTTTGCAATTCTTAATAAAGAGAAAATTGAATCTTCTTTGTATGCAACAAAACAATTTTTAAAACATTCAAAATTGTATGATTATTATAAAGATGGGAGCCATTCGTTTATACCGCTATTTTTTATTGCATATCATTTATTTCATAAAAAATTAGAGTCAGATAAAATAAAATCATATTTTAATAATTTTGAAACTGGTAATTTTGATTATATCCCAATGAAAAACTGGTTATATCATTCTTTATTAAATGGTGTATTTCGTAGCCGGGGAGCTGGCTGGGTATCTTATAAAACAGGGATTAGGAAATTGCTCAGCGTGATTAAAGATTTTAAAAATAAAGAATTTCCAGTGAAAGATTTATTTGATGTTTATATTCAACATCCCTTAAACTTTGAGCTAAATTATTCTAAAGAATCTTTAAATAACTTAGATTCTTCTTTTGTTTATTATTTAATGTATGATCGTAAAGAGAGCTTGAGAGTTAATGATGTTGATCACATTATGCCAAAATTTATTTTGCAAAGCTATAACTACTCTTGGGATAAGATTAATAGTATTTCAAATTATCAACTATTAGATTATTCAACAAATAGAGGCAATAAAAATTCAAGCTCATTTAATGATTGGATTAATAATAAAGATAATGTTAAAGATAAAAAGCAGTATGTGAAAATTCATCTTATACCAGATGACGAAAGTTTATGGTTAGAGAAAGAGTTTGAGAAATTTATTGATAAGAGGGCAGAGTTAATCATTGAAAAAATATCGTCTTATTTGTAGAGATTACTGTGTTGAGTTATCGTGTTCACCCTAATCTACCAATAATTTTCAGGTGCCCCAACCACCACCCCAAAAAGTACGGTCAAACCCCAAGGAGCTCCCCATGCGCAAACTGCAAAATACGCTCTATATCACCACCCAAGGCAGCTATCTGCATAAGGAGCGGGAGACGTTGGTGGTGGAGCAGGAACGTAAGAAGGTAGCGCAGTTGCCGGTGCATTCCATCGGGCATATTTTCTGTTTTGGGAATGTGCTGGTGTCGCCGTTTTTGCTGGGGTTTTGCGGCGAAAATAATGTGAATTTGGCGTTTTTTACCGAAAACGGGCGTTATTTGGGACGGCTTCAGGGACGGCAGAGCGGCAATGTGCTGCTGCGTCGGGCGCAGTATCGGGTGTCGGAGCAAAATCCCGTGCCGATTGCGCGCAATATCATTGCGGCGAAGATTCAGGCGAGTAAACGGGTACTTCAGCGGCAGATTCGCAATTATGGTGAGAATGCGGCGATCCAAAGTGCGGTCGATTCGTTGAATATTTCGCTTCGGCAGTTGAAGGGTGCGGCGGAGCTGGACGTGGTGCGCGGTATTGAGGGCGATGCGGCGGCGCGTTATTTCGGTGTGTTCGGGCGGCTTTTGAGCGAAAAAAGCGGCTTTTCTTTTGACGGGCGCAACCGCCGTCCGCCCAGAGACGGGGTGAATGCGCTGTTGTCGTTTGTGTACAGTATTTTGGGCAAGGACATCAGCGGCGCGCTGCAAGGCGTGGGGCTGGATCCACAGGTGGGCTTTTTGCACGCCGACCGGCCGGGGCGCGACAGTTTGGCGCAAGATATTTTGGAAGAATTCCGCGCGTGGTGGGCGGATAGGTTGGTGCTGTCGCTGATTAACCGCGGACAAATCAAACCGCAGGATTTTGTTACCGAGGCAAGCGGCGCGGTAAGCCTAAAAGCCGATGCACGTAAGCTGTTGTTCCAAGCCTTGCAGGCGAAAAAGCAGGAGAAAATCGTTCATCCGTTTTTGGGCGAGGAAGTGGAAATCGGGCTGCTGCCGTATATTCAGGCAATGCTGTTGGCGCGGCATTTGCGTGGGGATTTGGCGGAATATCCGCCGTTTTTGATGAGATAGGTTTGCAGGCTGCCTGAAAACGGGTTGTATGTTTTCAGACGACCTCTTAAAGCAGCCTGCACATGGGAATGCAAAATGCTGATGCTGATTACTTACGATATTTCGCTGGAAGACGCTGAAGGACAGGCAAGGCTGCGGCGCGTGGCGAAGTTGTGTTTGGACTACGGCGTGCGCGTGCAGTATTCGGTGTTCGAATGCGACATCGCGCCAGATCAGTGGGTTGTTTTAAAAGACAAACTTTTGAAGACCTACAACCCTGAAACCGACAGCCTGCGCTTTTACCATCTGGGCAGCAAATGGCGGCGCAAAGTGGAACACCACGGTGCGAAGCCGGCGGTGGATGTGTTTAAGGATACGTTGATTGTGTGAATCGCCAACCTGTGGTTCTCATGAAAATGCGGCAGGGTTGGCGAACTGGGATTGTTCTTTAACAATCAGGATATTGTGAATGTGGGTGTAACAGAAAAGGCTGTGTTATACTCGCGTTCGCGCTTTTCTTGGGAGCCTAGCGAAATCGGGGCTGCGAAGCCTGATGGAGCAAGGCTTTTGAGAGAGGCTCAGCCGCCTTTAGGCGGCTGTGTGTTGAAACGCTTGCAAGCTCTACACCGGGGAATATCGCCCGATACAGCCGCCTTTAGGCGGCTGTGTGTTGAAACAACAAGAAATCAGGTAAAGAATTGCGCCTTGCCAACAGCCGCCTTTAGGCGGCTGTGTGTTGAAACGTCGTCGATTTTAATGTCTGAGGTTCGCCATGTTGCCCAGCCGCCTTTAGGCGGCTGTGTGTTGAAACGTCCCCACCCGACAAGTACAAGCCACAACGGGCCAGCCGCCTTTAGGCGGCTGTGTGTTGAAACAAGCTCTACTGGTCGTCTATATGTGGTTTCGTGGCAGCCGCCTTTAGGCGGCTGTGTGTTGAAACGCAGCCATGCAAAGCTCAGTGCGGCTCAGTACCTGCAGCCGCCTTTAGGCGGCTGTGTGTTGAAACGTTATTTTCGTCCATCATAACAATGTAGGTTTGCCAGCCGCCTTTAGGCGGCTGTGTGTTGAAACCTTGATGTAGTTGTAGTATTTGTCCCAACCCCAGCAGCCGCCTTTAGGCGGCTGTGTGTTGAAACCGTAGGTATACCGTAGTCTACCGTATATCCTCCGCAGCCGCCTTTAGGCGGCTGTGTGTTGAAACGGTCCAAGTAGTGGATACAGCTAAGGTTTTCAACAGCCGCCTTTAGGCGGCTGTGTGTTGAAACAGCTATTAAGCGGTTCAGTAAGCTAGTGTCACCGTCAGCCGCCTTTAGGCGGCTGTGTGTTGAAACACCTACGCTAAGTACAAGCTAAGTACAAGCTAAGTCAGCCGCCTTTAGGCGGCTGTGTGTTGAAACGGCGTGGTCGCCAAGCCGTAGCCTGCCACCTTGCAGCCGCCTTTAGGCGGCTGTGTGTTGAAACGGCAAAGACGGTCTAAAAGTCAGCAACAGCGTGGCCAGCCGCCTTTAGGCGGCTGTGTGTTGAAACTAGCATGTATCCTGCAAGGTCTATAAATAATCCCAGCCGCCTTTAGGCGGCTGTGTGTTGAAACTGCTACAAGGCGGTTAATTAAACTTACGTCACCCAGCCGCCTTTAGGCGGCTGTGTGTTGAAACTTTGGTTACTGTTTTAAGATTGTTTGCTACTACTCAGCCGCCTTTAGGCGGCTGTGTGTTGAAACGATTGGTTATTTCGCCGCGTGGTACGACGAGGCGATCAGCCGCCTTTAGGCGGCTGTGTGTTGAAACCCGGCGTATATGTACAATCCCAGCCCGAACATGCCAGCCGCCTTTAGGCGGCTGTGTGTTGAAACAAGAGCAAAGAACGGCACGGGCGAAACTAAGAGAACAGCCGCCTTTAGGCGGCTGTGTGTTGAAACAAGGTCGGCAACTGTAAAAATCCGGTCGCCCATTACAGCCGCCTTTAGGCGGCTGTGTGTTGAAACTGAGACGATTCCGCTATGCCCTGCCCATCATCGGACCAGCCGCCTTTAGGCGGCTGTGTGTTGAAACAATGAAGCCTATCGCCAACAGCACCCGCGTTTTCAGCCGCCTTTAGGCGGCTGTGTGTTGAAACTTCTGCGGCAAGGTTTTTGACGGATACGCCCGACCAGCCGCCTTTAGGCGGCTGTGTGTTGAAACGTGCCGGCATCGGCGGCAACGGCAACGCGGGTCCAGCCGCCTTTAGGCGGCTGTGTGTTGAAACTATCCATGCCGCGCCGGAAAAATATTATCGTGCTACAGCCGCCTTTAGGCGGCTGTGTGTTGAAACGGTTACGGCGGTTATAAGACTGTTGTCGATTTGGCAGCCGCCTTTAGGCGGCTGTGTGTTGAAACATTTTGGACTTCAATGCTGTAACGCTGATACCAACAGCCGCCTTTAGGCGGCTGTGTGTTGAAACCTGTTACTTTCGGCAAAGAATCTTCGTGTATCGTCAGCCGCCTTTAGGCGGCTGTGTGTTGAAACCTGGACGGTATGTGGGCAAAAGCATTCTCGCTGCTGCCCAGCCGCCTTTAGGCGGCTGTGTGTTGAAACTGGAGGGATACGGGATTTTGTACAGGGATTTTATACAGCCGCCTTTAGGCGGCTGTGTGTTGAAACAAGCAGGAAACCGTAGGGCATATAGGGGTCAGTCCAGCCGCCTTTAGGCGGCTGTGTGTTGAAACACCCTAGGTGCATACGCTAAGCTACAGAGGGATACCAGCCGCCTTTAGGCGGCTGTGTGTTGAAACAGCGATTAAGCGATTAATTAAACTTACGTCACCGTCAGCCGCCTTTAGGCGGCTGTGTGTTGAAACTGTCTATCTCTTTTATAACAGTGCCTTGCGAGCTACAGCCGCCTTTAGGCGGCTGTGTGTTGAAACTGTCCTTTATTCGGTGTCGGTATGATTTCGCTGCCAGCCGCCTTTAGGCGGCTGTGTGTTGAAACGTGTGTGAAATGGCAGACACGGCCGACTTGATAACCAGCCGCCTTTAGGCGGCTGTGTGTTGAAACTGTGTCTGAACGGATAATCAGACCGACATAGTGGCAGCCGCCTTTAGGCGGCTGTGTGTTGAAACGCCACGTGCGCCCACCGAAGGCGAAATCGTCATCGCCGAACAGCCGCCTTTAGGCGGCTGTGTGTTGAAACGCCACAGCAACAGCTTTGGCCATACCGACCATTGCAGCCGCCTTTAGGCGGCTGTGTGTTGAAACGCTGAAAATTAGAATTCTTAGATGATAAGTCAAGCATCAGCCGCCTTTAGGCGGCTGTGTGTTGAAACCTGTATATATTACGGAATACGTACTTTAAACATCGCAGCCGCCTTTAGGCGGCTGTGTGTTGAAACTGTATAGTAATCAGGAACTTAAGGAAATACCCTTCAGCCGCCTTTAGGCGGCTGTGTGTTGAAACCGTGAAACTGTCTTCGCTCTTCACATTTTTGCTGTTCAGCCGCCTTTAGGCGGCTGTGTGTTGAAACCAATGTTAATTTGCGTTAACATTTAGCAAAGAAACAGCCGCCTTTAGGCGGCTGTGTGTTGAAACCTTGGTATTAGCTTGTAGTTAGCTTGTAGTTAGCCAGCCGCCTTTAGGCGGCTGTGTGTTGAAACACCTACGGTAGGATACGGGGATACTACGGGGATACCAGCCGCCTTTAGGCGGCTGTGTGTTGAAACCGCCGACAAATCCGATCGTTTCGATGGTGTCTCTCAGCCGCCTTTAGGCGGCTGTGTGTTGAAACAGGCTGCTCATGCCGTCTGAAAGCGACTGCTCGCCAGCCGCCTTTAGGCGGCTGTGTGTTGAAACGGTTATTGCGCGAACGGTAAATCAACTCGTCCGCCCAGCCGCCTTTAGGCGGCTGTGTGTTGAAACACCGTTGCCGCCATCAAGCAGCCAGCCTGCAACACAGCCGCCTTTAGGCGGCTGTGTGTTGAAACATGACAGTGAACAGGGATGCGCAGCGTAGTTGCCTCAGCCGCCTTTAGGCGGCTGTGTGTTGAAACTAAAGCCTATCAAAAGCGGTATAAACAAGACGACCAGCCGCCTTTAGGCGGCTGTGTGTTGAAACAGGGATAAAGACAACGAATCCCAATGCATCAAAACCAGCCGCCTTTAGGCGGCTGTGTGTTGAAACGTGAACGGTCTCTCCAACGATGATGAAATGCAGATCAGCCGCCTTTAGGCGGCTGTGTGTTGAAACATCTTTAAAACGGAAAATAGCTTTTATTCGGAATCAGCCGCCTTTAGGCGGCTGTGTGTTGAAACTCAATTGGTTCTTAAATCGTTGCTGGTCTGCATCAGCCGCCTTTAGGCGGCTGTGTGTTGAAACACAACCCACACTGTACCAATCACAGTGCTAGGGTCAGCCGCCTTTAGGCGGCTGTGTGTTGAAACGCCCTAATAAATCGGCGGATATCGAAAGCAAAGGCAGCCGCCTTTAGGCGGCTGTGTGTTGAAACCGTAGTATATCCGTAGCTTACCGTAGGTAATACTGCAGCCGCCTTTAGGCGGCTGTGTGTTGAAACCTTACTGTAGCCTACTAGCTAAGAGTAGGCTAGGACAGCCGCCTTTAGGCGGCTGTGTGTTGAAACCCGTAGTATCCCGTGTACCCTCCGTAGGAAAAGAGCAGCCGCCTTTAGGCGGCTGTGTGTTGAAACCCAAATGCAAGCAGGCATACGCTGACTGCAAGCAGCAGCCGCCTTTAGGCGGCTGTGTGTTGAAACTGAAAAGAATACGGCCAAGATGGAAATATTCGTAGAACAGCCGCCTTTAGGCGGCTGTGTGTTGAAACGCGGCTGATTGCAGCTCGGCTTATCGGCAGTTTGCCAGCCGCCTTTAGGCGGCTGTGTGTTGAAACTGCAAGCCGCATTGAATTTGAAAGCAGATTTGCCAGCCGCCTTTAGGCGGCTGTGTGTTGAAACGAAGACCAACGCAGAAATATTTACCGCCGATGGCAGCCGCCTTTAGGCGGCTGTGTGTTGAAACTCGCCAATGTCTTTTGCGATGGCGCGTATCGACTCAGCCGCCTTTAGGCGGCTGTGTGTTGAAACTCGGATTATCGACTTGGAAAGCAGGGGCTTTGTTCAGCCGCCTTTAGGCGGCTGTGTGTTGAAACTTCTTCAAATGATGTATTGACGACAACGCCGACTCAGCCGCCTTTAGGCGGCTGTGTGTTGAAACATGTGAATTATTGCATACACAACTAAACACGAAACAGCCGCCTTTAGGCGGCTGTGTGTTGAAACTACGTGAAAACATGGAAAAGTACGGATTCGGACGACAGCCGCCTTTAGGCGGCTGTGTGTTGAAACGGTCACGCCTACGCGCGGAATCGCGCCGATGGCGCAGCCGCCTTTAGGCGGCTGTGTGTTGAAACTGGGGACTTTGCCCCACACCCCCACCCCGTCCGCCAGCCGCCTTTAGGCGGCTGTGTGTTGAAACTCCTGTAAGAGAACACCGCCCACTGAAGGGCGGTCAGCCGCCTTTAGGCGGCTGTGTGTTGAAACTCATAACGAATCCTTTATTTATGCCGAATCAAAACAGCCGCCTTTAGGCGGCTGTGTGTTGAAACTATTTTCAAGGATAATCGGTAGTTTTGAAATTATTCAGCCGCCTTTAGGCGGCTGTGTGTTGAAACTTGGAGCTTTTAGCAGTCAAGCCTTCGGAGATCACAGCCGCCTTTAGGCGGCTGTGTGTTGAAACACAAATCCTTCAAATACTGCACCGCTACCGCTTCCAGCCGCCTTTAGGCGGCTGTGTGTTGAAACGGTCTCGCGTATGCGCGGAATCGCGCCGATGGCCAGCCGCCTTTAGGCGGCTGTGTGTTGAAACTTTGCGTCAGGTTTTGTTTTGAACGCGAAAGACTGCAGCCGCCTTTAGGCGGCTGTGTGTTGAAACCTGCCGATTGTGCTGGAGGAGCACGATTTGGCGGCAGCCGCCTTTAGGCGGCTGTGTGTTGAAACAATGATACATCAATGAATGATACAAAAGAATAGCCAGCCGCCTTTAGGCGGCTGTGTGTTGAAACAACATTTTTGGAGATAAATCATGAAAATCATGAGCCAGCCGCCTTTAGGCGGCTGTGTGTTGAAACCAGCGTGGAACTGGACACGGACTACGATTTGGCGGCCAGCCGCCTTTAGGCGGCTGTGTGTTGAAACCTGCCGATTGTGCTGGAGGAGCACGATTTGGCGGCAGCCGCCTTTAGGCGGCTGTGTGTTGAAACCTGTGGCGATTAGCGTATATCAGGGCAAATTGTCCAGCCGCCTTTAGGCGGCTGTGTGTTGAAACTATAAGACAGACTGTTGTTAGTCTCTTGCGAGTACAGCCGCCTTTAGGCGGCTGTGTGTTGAAACGTGAGATGATGCTCGAGATGTTTGGCAAACAGGAATCAGCCGCCTTTAGGCGGCTGTGTGTTGAAACACGTAGCCGCCCTCGTGGCTGAGTACGCGGTCGACAGCCGCCTTTAGGCGGCTGTGTGTTGAAACTTATCGGCAATGGGCAGTATGATGTCGTCAAATTCAGCCGCCTTTAGGCGGCTGTGTGTTGAAACGCTCGATGGTTTTAACGGTTACCACCCTGCGCCGCCAGCCGCCTTTAGGCGGCTGTGTGTTGAAACAGGCAGCAGCAGGCGCGGCTGACCGCGAAACTGGCAGCCGCCTTTAGGCGGCTGTGTGTTGAAACAAACCGAAGGAAAAAAGCGAACACAGCACCACGTCAGCCGCCTTTAGGCGGCTGTGTGTTGAAACCCTGCCGGTACCGTCTTTGTCGCCTCAACGCTTTCCAGCCGCCTTTAGGCGGCTGTGTGTTGAAACATAAACACAACACAGAAAGCAAAGAATGAAGACCCAGCCGCCTTTAGGCGGCTGTGTGTTGAAACGCGGCGATGCCCAAATTGAGGGCAGCACCAGAGTCAGCCGCCTTTAGGCGGCTGTGTGTTGAAACTCGGGGTGCTTGGGCATGAAACGAAACGGCTTTGGCAGCCGCCTTTAGGCGGCTGTGTGTTGAAACGGGTTACGCGGAGCTGGAAGGCTGTCAAGGGGGAACAGCCGCCTTTAGGCGGCTGTGTGTTGAAACTTCGCTCTCTTCCACCTCGTCCGCCGCCAAGCCGCAGCCGCCTTTAGGCGGCTGTGTGTTGAAACGGTAAAGCCTGCAATATCTTTGCGCGCGATACCGAGCCAGCCGCCTTTAGGCGGCTGTGTGTTGAAACGGCTGGACGGCGCAGGCGATTGACGAGCTGCCGCCAGCCGCCTTTAGGCGGCTGTGTGTTGAAACCATTCCCGCTTGCGGAAATAAAAAATAGGCAGCTCAGCCGCCTTTAGGCGGCTGTGTGTTGAAACGAAATCAGACATTTCGCTTTCAGGTAAGTACCTGCCAGCCGCCTTCGGGCGGCTGTGTGTTGAAACAAATGACATCTGAACACGCGACATAATCTCTTTTGCCAGCCGCCTTCGGGCGGCTGTGTGTTGAAACATAAATGTAGCATTATCAACAATAGGATATGTTCCAGCCGCCTTCGGGCGGCTGTGTGTTGAAACGTACCCGTTTGAATATAAGGCTGTTCGTCACCCCAGCCGCCTTCGGGCGGCTGTGTGTTGAAACTTCACTTTCGCGGTCACCAGGGACGAACCTGATCCAGCCGCCTTCGGGCGGCTGTGTGTTGAAACCAGATTTGGTTAAAATTCTTGGTGATGGCAATAACCAGCCGCCTTCGGGCGGCTGTGTGTTGAAACCAGATTTGGTTAAAATTCTTGGTGATGGCAATAACCAGCCGCCTTCGGGCGGCTGTGTGTTGAAACGTTTGACATGAAATGCAATAACGTCACCTTCGGTCCAGCCGCCTTCGGGCGGCTGTGTGTTGAAACAACTGCCATGAGTTCCAGCTTTGTGTTAAAACACCCAGCCGCCTTCGGGCGGCTGTGTGTTGAAACTTCTAAATGAAGTGGTGTCACGAACACGAATATCCAGCCGCCTTCGGGCGGCTGTGTGTTGAAACCTATTTGAATGGGGATGACTATTGGTATGAAACGCCAGCCGCCTTCGGGCGGCTGTGTGTTGAAACCCTAATAACTCGAATGGAAGATTAGGAGCCACCTCCAGCCGCCTTCGGGCGGCTGTGTGTTGAAACTCCAGGTATCTGGCCTCAAAAACAAGGTCGGGGCCAGCCGCCTTCGGGCGGCTGTGTGTTGAAACAGCTTTTTCAGGCTGTTGGATTGTTCTTGAATGACCAGCCGCCTTCGGGCGGCTGTGTGTTGAAACCATACGGGAACTTGGTGAAGATTTACTGGAACGCCAGCCGCCTTCGGGCGGCTGTGTGTTGAAACTCTTTTACAGGAACAACAAAATGGCAAAAGGACGCCAGCCGCCTTCGGGCGGCTGTGTGTTGAAACATACCTAGCCTCCCGTTTAAGGTTTAACCCAAACCAGCCGCCTTCGGGCGGCTGTGTGTTGAAACTGATTTTGGCGGGGGTCAGAGCCCCATATCTTGACATCCTCCCCTTGCTAAAGCAAGGAGATTCCTACGGCGGTTAGTGATGTTCTACCAACTCGCTTCGGTGGGTTCGTGCTGCTGACAACCTGACTGCATTGTTCACTTCACACGCGCTACGGAC